>CAJWFU010000286.1:0-4229 GCA_913031315.1 uncultured Phycisphaerae bacterium
CGTGGAAGAGACGGCTCGGCGGCTCTGGCCGGGGCTTGAACTCCTGCTGATTCCGGTTCCGCTGCAGGGGCCGGCCGCCACCCCGAAGATCGCCCGGGCGGTTCGTCTGGCTCGGGCGAGCGCCGCGGCGATGCGAGTGGACGCGATCATCCTCACGCGGGGCGGCGGCTCCCTCGAGGATCTCTGGTGCTTCAACGAAGAAGCGGTCGCCGCTGCGATCTTCGAGTCGCGGGCGGAAGCGGTGGCGGCACACCTGGCGGGTGGCCCGCCGCCGGTGCCGTTGGTGGCGGCGATCGGCCACGAAAGTGACAGCTCGATCGCCGAATTCGTCGCCGACCATCGAGCTTCGACTCCGACCCAGGCCGCCATGGTGCTGGTTCCGGATGCCGCCGAACAGGGCGACTACCTGAATTCCCGCCAGGAACGCCTGAGACTCCTGGCTCAGCGAGGCGTCGAACGGGCTCGCGGCCGGATCGAGGTGGCGGCTCGGCACGAGATCCTTCGCCGTCCGGCCCGAATGCTCGATCCGCATCGTCGACGATTGGATGACGCCGGAAACGGACTCATCGCGTCGATGGTCCGAGCGATGGAAGTTCGGCGTGCTCATCTGGCTGGCCTGGAATCCAGACTCGGTGCGGTCGCACCCGCCCGAAGCGTGGCCGAAGCGTCGCATCGGATTGAAGTGGCCGGTGGTCGTCTGGCCCGGGGGATCGAAGCGTTGATCAAGCGGCGGATCACCCGGATCGACCACCTGGCGGGGCAACTTCGGATCGTCGGTCCGGACTCCGTCCTCTCCCGGGGGTACGCGTTGGTGCTTGATGAAGCCGGGAAACCGATCCGCGATGCCGGGGCGATGGCGGTCGAGGACCGGATCCGAGCCACGTTCGCCCGAGGCTCGGTGGTGGCCAGGGTCGAGACGGTCGATCCCGGCGAAAAGGTAGAGTCCAACCCATGAGCGACGACCATCCGACCAATCAGGAACCGACACCGGTTGCCGACCTTTCGTTCGAGGCTGCGAGTCAGGAACTCGAGGCCATCATCGATCGACTCGAACGTGGTGACGTGCCGCTGGAAACCAGTCTCGACGCCTATGGCCGAGGGCAGGCGCTCCTTGCTCGCTGTCGCTCGATCCTCGATCGAGCGGCCACGAGGATCGAAGAGGTCGATCTCGAGGCGGCCGGTGCCGACGGGGATGGTGCGTGATGCAGAAGCCGGTGGCGCAGCCTCCTCCAGATCCGAGGATGCGTCCTTCTGACTCCGTCCCAGTCTCCGATTCGGAAGTGACATCGTGACCGGTCTCAATCTCGGCAGCCTTCCGGCCTGGTTGCTGATCCTCGCCCCGAAACTGATCACCGCCGCGTTTCTCTTCGCGTTCGGCGCGGCGGTCGGCAGTTTCCTCAACGTGGTGGTCTATCGGGTTCCTGCCGGCCGAAGCGTGGTCAGCCCCCCGAGTCGTTGTCCAAGTTGTGGCTGGAGACTTTCCTGGCGGGAGAACCTCCCGATTCTCGGCTGGTTGTTCCTGCGTGGCCGCTGCCGACGATGTCGAGGGCGGATCAGCATTCAATACCCGCTGATCGAGGCGGTGGTCGGAGCGATCTTCGCCACGACCTATCTGATGCTCTACGTCTCGGCCGCCGGAGGGTGGTGGGAGAACATCGGCGGTCCCTGGTGGCGGGTCGGTGGCTTCGGCGAAACCTGGCCCGCCTTTGCGGTCCTCATGACCATGATCGCCGGACTCGTGGCCGCCACCCTGGTCGATGCCCGGACATTCCTCATTCCGGCTGGAATCACCAATGTGGTCGGCATCGTGGCCATCATCGGCTGGGGATTGCAAGGATTGCTGCCTGCTCGGGAAGCCATGGTCCTGTTGGAGGCTGCCGGAGACGGCCCGCTTCCCGGCGTCGGCTGGCCGGTGGTGGGCCTGGTCTCGGGTGCGACCATCGGGAACATCGTTGCCCTCGTGTTGCTCCGCCGGGGCATTCTGACTCGCAGTTTCGCCGACTACGAGGAGTATGTGACCGACGACGAGCCCTTGGCGGACTATCCGCATGGGCGGCGTGAAATGGTCAAGGAGATGGCCTTTCTCCTGCCGATCATCAGCCTCGGTCTGCTTGGCTGGTGGCTCTGTTCCCTCGTGTCTCTCGATGCGGGACCACCGAGGGTGATGGTTTTCCTCGCGTCTTCGGCCCTGGGATATTTCGTGGGGGCTGCGATCGTCTGGGCGATCCGGATTCTGGGAACCCTGGCTTTCGGCCGGGAAGCCATGGGGATGGGGGATGTTCATCTGTTGGCGGTGGTGGGGGCCACCCTCGGTTGGCTTGATCCGATTCGCATTTTCTTCATCGCACCGTTCCTGGCGCTGGCCTGGATCGCCGGAGGACGAATCCTGTCGCGATTCGGCGGTCGAACGGAACGGGAACTTCCGTACGGGCCTCATCTGGCGGCCGCGACCCTGCTGGTCATCTATGCCCGCCCCTGGATCGACGAACTCCAGACGATTCTCTTCTTCCCATCCGGCTGACCTTCCCTCGCCATGAGGCGGGCGTCGGTACACTTTGGCGGCAGCGTCGGAGTCACCGGCGCTGAGACTCAACACGATGGAGCTGCGCATGCACGGATGGACACGCTTGGCGACCCTCGCCCCCCTCGCGCTGGTGGCGACGCTGGCCGGTTGCAACAACGACACGAAGATGAACCAGCAGGCTCTTCTCGATGAAAATCGAGATCTCCGAGCCGAACTCGATCGGACCCGCACCAATCTCGACGACGCCGACGCGAGAGCGATGCGGGCGGAGACCGAACTCGGTGACGCCCGTCAGAAGCTGGCGGATGCGGCCGCCCAGCCACCGCTGCCGGAGGATTCCAGTGGGGCGACCTGGAGCGAACGAGACGGCCAGCCGGTCGTCGACATCGAAGGCGATGTGCTGTTCGATTCCGGTCAGCACGATCTCAAGAAGAATGCCCAGGCGACCCTGCGGGGCATCGCCGATCAGATCAAGAGTGAATATCCGGGTTCGACCATTCGAATCGATGGCTTCACCGATACCGATCGGATCAAGACCAAGAAGTACAACTCCAACTACCACCTTGGTTTCGAGCGAGCCTACTCGGTCGGTCAGTACCTGATGAAGCAGGGGCTCGGCCGTGATCGAATCAGCTACGGCTCATTCGGCCCCCACGTGCCCCGAGGCACCAAGGCCGAGAGTCGGAGGGTTGAAATCACGATCATCGAATAGATGATCCCGGTCGTGATCAGATCGAAAAACGAGGCCCGCGATTCCCTTCGGGAGATCGCGGGCCTTTTTCGTGTCGGTTCTGATCCGAGGGTTTCGGTCGGGGAGGCTTCGAGGCGAGCCCTGAATCAGCCCGCGGGGTCGGCCCGAGATCAGAACTCGACCTTGACGCCTTGGGCCTTCACGGACTCGATGAGGATCTCCAGGGTCTCGAGGGTGTTGGCGAGGCGGCGAGCCGCATCATCCAGATCCTCGTAGAGCGCCGGGTCGTTCATCAATCGTCCAAGCGTTCCCTGGCCCCCGGAAGCCCGGGTGGCGAGGGCTCGGACTTCCACCAGCGTGTCGTCCACGGATCCTGCAGTGGCCGCGATTCTTGCGACCAGTGCCGGTGATTCCGCATCGAGGGTGGTGGCCAGACGGCTTGCCGCGATCGCTGCGTCGGTGGCTCGCTCGATGAAGAGATTGGCCTTGAACACCGCCTGGGCCGCGTCCTCGCGAAGTTGCGCGTCGCCCAGCCAGCTTCCGGCCGCAGCGAAGGCCTTGTCCGCTTGTTCGAGGGTTCGATTGACCCGATCGATGGTGGTCCCGAGCCCGGCTCCGTCAGCGCCGCCGGTATCCACGAGTTCTCTGATCTTTTCACCCAGTTCGCGGTAGGTGCCGGCAAGGGCACCGACTTCGGCGAAACTGTCCGCGATGGGACCCATGCGGATATCAAGGCTGCCGGCAAGGGTTTCATCGAGTGACTGGAACTCGCCGGTCAGGACCGGGGCTTCGCCGGGATTGAAGGTCAGTCGTTCCGCTTCCGGATCGAGCGAGAGAATGGCGAGTCGGGTTCCTCCGCCGATCAGGGCCGATTCCACTTTGACCAGATGGTCGACGGGAATCCGGACCCATTCGTCGATTCGGCAGTCCAGTCGCACCGGCAACGCCTGGTCGATCTGGAGGGTGACGACATCAACGGTGCCGATGGGAACGCCATCCAGGGTGAGTTGGCTT
>CAJWFU010000287.1:0-4228 GCA_913031315.1 uncultured Phycisphaerae bacterium
GGAAATGCCGCGAGGACGGGACCAAGTCGGTGCTGATAGGAACGCCAGCGACCGATGCCTTGTCGATTCAAGGGTCGACGAACCTGATCATGGCTGGGGGTGAGGACCGCCCGCTCCTGTTCGTGGAACCGGAGGCAGTGGGGATCGGACTCCAGCCCCAGGAAATCAATCATGCGATCGATCTGTTGCTTCGGATCATCGACCAGTGACTCGTATCGCATTTCCAACATGGGAAGCGGGAGGGCGGATGCCCAGTGATCCATCAACCGGCTGAAGGTGGCCTAGACCCGGACCAGATCCTCGAGACGGCTCGACCATGGGTACTTCTTGAGGTTCAAGGGGTGCTGATGGATCGAGAGGATGGTGTCCCGGGGATCTCGATCGATTCGAATCACCCGGGCCCCCGGCAGCATGCCGGCCATGCGTCCGAGGATCCGTTCGAGACCGAGGGCCTTGTTCACGATCCGATCACGTTGCACGCCGAGTCGGCCCGGCATCCTCCGATAGAAGTCAGCCTGATGGTCGAGGTCTTCGGTGGTCGGATGGCCGTCCGCCCGTTGGCTCGCGAGGAATTCAAGGTTCTCGGCGAGATTGAACGGATCCTGTCGCTCGCCGACGCCACCTCCGCGAGGATGACTCGCGATGATCTGTTCGAGCAGCGAGGTTCCACTTCGAGGCAGACCGACCACGAAGACCGGAGTTTCATCGGTGATGGTCGAGCGAGGACCTGATGCGAGCGTCTCTCGATCCCAGCGTCGAATGATCTCGTCGGCGCTTCGATCCCAGGCATCCGCGTCGAAGTCATGAGGGTGGATCGCGTTTCCGCGGGCGGCGGCATCGAATGCCGCATCGAAGTCACCCAGTCGATCGCAGGCCCGGGCAAGATGGAATGCGGCTTCGAATTCAAGTCGCGGTGGCAGGCCTTCACGTTCGAGAATGCGATCGAGACGGTGGCGGGCGGCTTCGGTATCGCCTTCGAGGAGCAGGATCTCGGTTGATTGCAGATCGGCGATCACCGCGGTGATGGGGTCGGTCGACAGGGTGGCGATGACCTCTCTTGCTTCGGCGAAGCGATAGGCCCGGACCAGAAGTTTCGAGTGCCACAAGGCGACCTGCCAGCGCTGCGGATGATCGGGGGGAAGTCTCATCTCCCGAATGGATTTGATTCCGTCGTCAAGTCGGCCCGACGTGAAGCACGCTCGGGCTCGCGCCAGGCGAAGATCGGGGCGGGCCGGTGTCAGAGCCAACTGGTCGCTGATCGCGTCGATGAGCCGAACGGGATCTTCGCGCAACTGGGCAAGGCGAAGCCGCAGGAAAATCACTTTCGGATCGTCGGGGTGCAGTCGTTCATATGCCGCGAAGAGAACGTCCGCGGCCACGTTTTGACGCTGCTCGAGGAGTCTTCGAACTTGGGCGAGCGATGGTCGATCGAGATCGACTTCGGGCGAGGATGGCGGGGGGGGATCTGGTTGCACCCGCGGATTGTGACCGATTCAAGGCCTGTTCGCCCGTGGGGCGGGTCGGACTTGCTGGCGGCATCCGGTCCGGGGTCGCAACGGCATCCTCGACCAAGCGCCTTCGAGGCGAAGCTCACCATCCGATGATGTTGACGGCGTCGTCCAGCCACCGTGGCTTTCCCTGAAAGCGGGATGAACCCCGGCATCAGGTGCATGGATGCCTCCGGTCCGAAAAGAGCCGAACGCCACATGCTGGCGGTCGAGTCACACGGGGTGGTCAGGTGCGGATTTCTCGTCTCGCACTCCGGACCAGGATCAGTCGTCCTGCGGGTTTCGCCCCAGCCGATGGACCGTGAAGTGGATGAACGATTCACGTTCTCCGGTGGCTTCAAAGGGAAGCCGCCAATCCAGATGCATCTGCATGGCTGGAGTCATCCCGGGGATCTCGAGGTGAAGTCTGCGGCGATCCGGGGACGTGGTGACCGCGGTGATTGGAAGGTCCGTGATTCCCGGTTCGCCCGTGACCAGATCCAACTGCGGTGAACCGTAGTCGCTTGACCAGCGGTAGTTCCAACCGGTCAGGGTGAACGCTTCGTCGAAATCGATCCGGGACTTCACCGGTTGATTGAATTCGAGCACCAGACCTCCCTCGACCGCTCGGACCGCCAGTGGGAGAGGTTCCTCGCTTCCAACTCGTCGAACCCGGTAGAAGCCACCGGGGTCGGTCTGATCCGATGACCATCCGAAGAGTCCGGTCAGGTAGAGGGAGCCATCCGTCGGATGGAAGCGGCCCCGCATGATGCCGGTCGGCACTTTGATCGGGAGAGGGACGAAGGCTCCTTGATGGACACCGTCCACCTCGTCTTCAAGAATGAGATAGACCTCTCCGGTTCCATAGGAGATGCCGAGCAAACGCCCGGCGAAATCCCCCCAGGTGGCTTGGGGCACTCGAACCTGTGCGGCCGGCGAACGATCGACCGTGGGATGGATCCAGAGGAGTGGGGGCTCGTAGGAATTCAAGGGCTCGCGGGCGAGGCGATTCCCGCTCCAGTTGTTGCCTTGGAAGCTTCCCGGTCGAATTCGATTGATCCGATTGGCGGGCATCCAGTGGCCTTCCTGATCCGATGACCAGGCCGTTCCGTCGGAGTCGATGGCCAGGCCGTTGGGGGCGCGAAAGCCACCGGCCACGATCGACGAGGAGGTTCCGTCGGGGGTGACCCGGATGAGGGTGCCGTGTCGAGGGTGGGCGGCCAGTTTCGCGTGCCGGGCCGCCTTGATGTAGTAGAGGTCGCCGCCGGGACCCACCTGAAGGCCGCTCGCCGGTTCGTGGAAATGTGGGCTGTTCATCGCGTCGACGTTGAACGCTTCGTATCGATCCGTCTCCCGGTCACCATCGACGTCGACGAGCCGGGTGATCTGGTCGCGTCCGACGACCAGGATCTCCTCGCCCCGGGTGACGAGTCCGAGGGGTTGGTTGAGTCCGGTGGCGATTCGTTGCCACCGGAGTTCGTCGAGTTCGGAGTCGAGACCGTCGACCCGCCAGACGTCGCCGTTCCAGGTGGTGATCGCCGCCGCTTTTCCGTGGTCCAGGAAATCGAAGTCCCCGAACCGCATCCAGGAGTCCCACGGATTCTCATCCGGCCAGCTGACTCGATCGATCAGGAAGGGGTTCTGTCGAGGCCTTGAAGAAGGCGTTCCACGCTCGGCCAGGAAACCGGACAGTCGAGAACGGGGGCCTTGCCAGGAACGCACGACACCGGTCACCGGTTGGGTCGACTCGTCGATGATCGCCTCGATCGTGTCCCCTTTGATCTCCAGCCGACCGCCGCCGTTGATTTCCAACGAGCGGGCCAGAATCAGGGGTTCGCCGCTTTCGGCCGCGACCGCGCGGATCTCCGTCCGGTCGAGGACGCGATCGTGGACTCGGAGTCCGTCGAGGTATCCGCTGAACCGTGACTCGGCGGGAAAGTCGGGGTTGGTGAAACCGACCACCATCGAGTTTTCCGGGGTGGTCGCCTCGGGCATGATGGCACCGACCGCGTCCGCCTGGCCGTCGACCCAGAGCGTGGCCTCGCCCGCTTCTGGATCGAGCGAGACCGCGACGTGATGCCAGCGACCATCCGCGACCGGGGTGTCGCCTTCGATCACTCCGACCCAGCCGACGTCCCAGGCGAGCCGACCATCGCGAATGAAGAACGTGACGCCATCGTGGCTCCAGTCTCCGTCCGGATCGGTTCGGGAGACGATGGTTCCATCCTTGGTCGTGTGGATCCACGCGGAGATCGTCAGCGGCGTCGAGGCGGGATCGACATCTTCGCCGCCGGTCCACACGGCCCGGGCGGTGCCGTCGAAATCCAGGGATCGTCCTCGGACGCCTCGACGCCAGGTGACGCCATCGAGTCGGAGATCCTTGCTCCCGTCGATCTCATTCAGCATCGCGTCCGACGGATCCTCGTCGAAGTTCCAGGCCGCGATCGCGAGCGGCGCCTCGGTCGCCACTTCTTCAAAGACCATGATCGCCTCGTCGATCGAGGGGGTCCTCGATGTGGCGAGCTGGCCGTCGAGGGTTCGCAATCGGGGCGTCATCCCGTCGGGGCTTCGGAAGCGTCGCTCCCCGCCCTCCATTCCGAATTCGATCGTTTTCATCGATTCTTCGTCGGAATCCGGATTGAAATCAACCGCGAGCTCGCCTCGAAGACCGATGGTTTCCGTCCAGCGGCGAGGACTTCCGGCCTGCCAGGCGGCCAGGAGATCTCCGCCGGGGCCGGCCG
>CAJWFU010000288.1:0-4219 GCA_913031315.1 uncultured Phycisphaerae bacterium
CCGCGTGTCATTGATGATCGGGGTGGGAATCAGGCGTGGATCGCGCGGCCCTCGGTGGCGAGCACGGCTTCATGCATTGATTCCGCCATCGTCGGATGGGCATGAATGGTCGAGATGATGTCTTCGGCCGTCGCCTCGAGTCGCTTGGCGAGACCCATCTCGGCGATCAGCTCGCTGGCATCCTCGCCGAAGATGTGACAACCAAGGATCTCCCCGTAGGGCTCGCTGGTGATGACCTTGACCAGACCCTCGGTGTGACCGGTGGCGATCGCCTTGCCGTGGGCCTTCAGCTGGTACTTGCCGACCTTGTACTTGATGCCCTGCTCCTTGCAGGCACGTTCGGTCAGGCCCACCGAGGCGATCTGCGGATTGGTGTAGGTGCAGCCGGGAATGCCGTCGTAATCGATGGCGACCGGATGATGACCGGCCATCTTCTCGACCGCGATGATTCCCTCTTCGCTCGAGACGTGGGCGAGCCATGGAGCGCCGATGCAGTCGCCGATCGCATGCACGCCCGGGACGCTGGTTTCGTAGCTCGGATCCTTGGAAGACTGAACGTCGGTCACGATCGCGTCCCTCTCGACCTTGAGACCGAGTGACTCGTCGCACAAACCGTCGAAGCGCCCCTTCACACCGATCGCGACCAGGACCACTTCGGCGTCGAGGACTTCGGTCTTCGACTCGTCCTTCGCATCGGCGACGGTGACCTTGACCCCGTTCTTGCCGGTCTTCACATCCTTGACCATGGTTCCGGTGCGGAACTTGATGCCCTGCTTCTCGAAGGACTTCTTCGCAGCCTTGGAGATGTCGTCATCCTCCACCGGAAGGATGCGATCCACCATCTCGACCACCGTGACTTCACAGCCGAACGCATTCATGAAGTAGGCGAACTCCATGCCGATGGCGCCGGAGCCGATGGCGATCATGGACTTCGGGCAATGGTCGATGGTCAGCAATTCATAGCTGGTGAAGATGTTCTTTCCGTCGCTCGGAGCGAAGGGAAGTTGTCGCGGACTCGCTCCGGTGCAGACCAGAACCTTGTCGGCGGTGATTCGGCCCTCGGAGGAGGAACCTGCACCGTGGTAGTAGTCGTCGTCCGCCTTGAGCACCTCGACTTCGCACGGCGTTCCGCCGGTCGCGCCCTTGACGATGCGGGCGTGGCCTTCGTAATGGTCGACCTTGTTCTTCTTGAGCAGGTAGCCGACGCCGTTGTTCAGAGTGCCGGTGATCTTGCGGCTGCGGCCGATCACCTTGTCCCAGTCGACCTTCACGGCCTTGGGATCGATCTCGAGTCCCCATTCGGAACCGTGGGTGATCGCCTCGGTGTAGAGCTCTGCGTTGTGAAGCAGGGCCTTGGTGGGGATGCAACCCCAGTTGAGACAAACGCCTCCGAGCTTGCCACGCTCGATGCAGGCAGTCTTGAGGCCGAGCTGGGCGGCTCGAATCGCGGCTACATAGCCGCCGGGTCCGGAACCGATCACGATGAGGTCGTAGTGCTTGGAGTCTGCCATGACGAGAAATTCGCTCCACTGGCGTTGGCCGTCCTGAGGCCGGGCATCACCGCCGCGGTGACCGCTCCGTTGCTCGAGACGAGGGCCGCAAAGTGTACCGGACCCGCTCCTCCAGGCCGTTTCCCGGACCTCCCTCCTCCGCGATCACCTCGGATTCCGCGTTCCCGGACCAATCCCTCGGAAGTGAACGCCCGACCCGGTCGATGAAACTTCCGAGGATGAGCATCAACCACCACGAGCATCGAACCCGCCAACGCCCCACTGACCACATGGCATGGGGGCTGTCGGCCATGGCTGCCGGCGGGGTGATGACCGCCGCGGGGCTCATCGGCGGATCACCGGCCGTTGGAGCCGTGGGCCTGTTCATCACCCTCACCATCGGCATCCTGAATTCGATCTTCCTGCGACGGTCGATGAAGATCGACCCACAGGCGGCCGCCATGCAGTTCGCCCCGGCCGGCTGCTGGGCCTGGCGGCTGGATGACGGAACGATCTGGTCGGACGAGGATTTTCGACGATTGGCCGGGGTGGAGGATGCGGAATCCTTCAAAGACTTCGCGGATCTCCTTGGACGAGTCCACCCCGAGGATCTTTCGATGGTCCATGCGGCGATCGACAAGACCATCGAGCATGGGACGAGTCTGGATCTTCAGGTCAGGCTTCGCAGCGATGAAGGCCTCTGGAGACCGCTCCGCTTTCTCGGAGGGGTACCGGCGCCCGGAAATCCGGATGCCTGCATCCGCGGCTTCGCCTTGGATGACACCCACGATGCGGCCGCGGTTTCGCTTGCGGAGGGGACCGGCGAGGAGTTGGTTCGAGCACTCTCCGAACTCGCCCGATCCAATGCCGACCTCGAAACCGTCCGAATCGACCTTGAACAGAGAAATCACGAGCTGGAGCTGGCTCGATCGGCCGCCGTGGACGCCACGACGTCCAAGAGCCAATTCCTCGCCAACATGAGCCACGAGATCCGAACCCCCCTGGGCGCGATCATCGGCCACGCT
Organism: uncultured Phycisphaerae bacterium; assembly: GCA_913031315.1. Classification (GTDB taxonomy): domain Bacteria; phylum Planctomycetota; class Phycisphaerae; order Phycisphaerales; family SM1A02. Next base: position 2,516 of record CAJWFU010000288.1, read on the forward strand.
GAACTGCTGGTGGATGAGGGCGAAGCGATCGACGACGTCGCCCCGAAGACCGGGCGAAGACGTGAGTTCGTGGAGACCATCCACCGAAATGGCGAGCACCTCCTGGCTCTGGTGAGCGAAATCCTCGATCTCTCGAAGATTGAGGCGGGTCACATGCAGATCGAACGTGTCCCAGACGATCCCCGACGCCTGATCGAGGATGCGAGCCGGCTCCTCGCCGGCCAGGCGGATGCCCGCGGCCTTGCCATGGCGGTTGAAATCGACTCCCAGGTGCCGGAGACCGTCTCTCTGGACCCGGTCCGATGCCGTCAAATCCTGATCAACCTCGTTGGGAATGCGATCAAATTCACCGAGCATGGGGGAATCCGGATCAAACTCGGATACGAGACCGGCCGAAACGAGCTCAGAATGGTGATCACGGACACCGGTATCGGGATGGATTCCGGAGCCCTGAATCGGATCTTCCAGCCCTTTCGCCAGGCGGACGGCTCCATGACGCGGCGATTTGGTGGCACGGGGCTTGGCCTCTCCATTTCACGGCATCTCTGCCGCCTCATGGGCGGAGATCTCACGGTCGAAAGCCGTCGAGGCCACGGTTCGACCTTCAAGGCCTCCTTCAAGGCCCCGATCGCGACCAGAAGCCGACTCCAAACGTCTGGAACCACGATTCCGTCAGACCTCCGAATTCTGCTTGCGGAAGATGGCCCTGACAATCGTCGCCTGGTCAGTCATCTTCTGGGTCGTCTGGGGGCCGAAGTCGAAACGGTTGAAAACGGCCGCGAAGCCGTGGATCGCCTCCTGCACGGCGGAGCGACGATTGATTTGGTCCTCATGGACATGCAAATGCCGGTCATGGACGGCCTGGAAGCAACACGACTGATCCGCCGGCATGAGGAACTGCAAGGGTTGCTGGTCTACGCGGTTTCAGGCCATGTCAGCAGCAGTATGAGAAACGAATGCCTCAACATTGGTTTCACCAATTTCATCACCAAGCCATTTGATCCGGACATGTTGATCGACGACATTCACGCCCGATTGAAAGAATCAGGCCGATCACATTGAGATGCAAAACATGAAACAATTTTCCGGGAACTGGGTTTACGCGGTTGTGGTGTGTGTGCTCGGCGCAGGCCTTAGCACTGCAATCGGCATTACCCTGCAAAACAATGCCCTTGAAAACCAGCGTATTGCTTTTGAACACTTGCTGGACAGGCGAACGGACGAACTTCAGCGAACCGTGAATGAATACAAGCTGAGCCTTTTGAACACCGCCACATTCATCACCGCCTTTGGCCAGGAAGAATTGACGCCATCGCGATTTAGCGACTACGTCACTGGCCTGAAACTAAAGCAAAACTTTCCAGGCGCACTTGGTCTGGGATTTGCCCGGAAAGTACCCCTTAAAGAGGAGCCCGCATTTCTTCGGGAAATGCAGGCAAAAGGACTGCAAGATTTTCAGATCCGGTTTATCAGCCCTTCTTCGCAAGACCGTTTCGTGATGCAGTACATTGAACCAGCCAAGGAAAACTACTCGGCACAGGGTCTCGATTTGGGCTCCGAAAACATTCGTCGAGAAAACTGCCTCAGTGCCTTTTCAAGAGCCGGACTGGCCGTATCAAAGCCCATCACCATGATTCAGAACGCCGATGTTGGGCGTATGGGGTTCACGATGCTGATGCCAGTGTTCAACAAGCCCATACCATC
>CAJWFU010000289.1:0-4186 GCA_913031315.1 uncultured Phycisphaerae bacterium
CTCCCGACCACGGGGCCGGGTCTCTCGACGCCGTCGGCAGACCACGATTCCGTGAACCATGCGGTGAAGAAATCCGCCAGTCCGTCCGGTGGCCCCGCGGTCAACGGTTGTTTGGCCTCGGGTAAGGGTCGAGAAAAGAGACTCTTTCGATCATTCACGGGTTGAATCCGGGCAAACGCGGTGGCTCGGCTTTCAGGGAGGGGTCATCTTTCATAGCCTGAGACCGAGCCCGCTCTGGCATTTGGAGTGGCTTGTGATTGTTCCCCCCAATGGAGAATGAAGAGATGAACCGTTCCAGCCTGATTCTTGCTTTCAGCGCGACCTGCCTCGCCGCGAGCTTCGCCGCCGCCGACTCGATCGCCGAGCTCACCGTCGATGCCGGGTCGACCGCCTCGGTGCAGCTTCGAGTGGAGATCGACACCTTCCTCGGGGGCAGCGACGACACCGACTCGACGACCGTGTCCGTGACCGGCTTCGCGGCCGCCGACCTGATCGGTGACGATCCGTTCGATTCGATCGCGATCAACGACCTGAGCCTCGAACTCACCGATGCGAACCTCGACTACGAGTTCTACTGCTCGATCTTCGGGTGCCTGCTGAACGCCAACGTCTCGGTGACCAACTTCAACCTCGGGATCGCCGAGACGCTCATCGCCGACATCGGTCCCGGTGGCGCGGTGTCCTTCCCGGATGCACTCTTCAACCCCAGCTTCGGATTCAACGCCCAGATCGGCGGGGCGATCTCCGAGACCATCTCCGGCGACTTCAACGACGTCGCGGGCCAGACCTTCAATTGTCGGGTGGACGCCGCCGAGGGCATCGTCTTCCTCGACGACGTCTCGATCGACCAGATCGTCTACGCGATCGATCCTGCCTTGCTTCCCACCGGGGTGAGTTCGGTCACGATCATCGCCGCCGTGAACCTGAACGGTGTCACGCTCACCGGAGCCTACGTGCCGGATTCGGTCTTCGGCGACCTGAACGGCGACGGTCAGGTGAACGCGGCCGATCTGGGCCTGCTCATCGCCTCATGGGGACCATGCAAGGGCTGTGCCGCGGATCTCAATGGCGACGGAGTCGTGAATGCAGCCGACCTCGGGCTTCTGGTCGCGGCCTGGACCGGCTGAGTCCGCGGAAGCCGACCCCGTACACCAAACGAGCCCGCGACCATCGGTCGTGGGCTCGTTTCGTCCTTGCACCGGTCATTTGAAGATTCCGTCGGCATGCGAGCCGTGGCCGAGGTGAGACGTCGATGTGCCGTCCTTCGGAGAAGAGCGTGGCCTTCGTTTCGATCGCGACACCATTCGGGGTTGCGGCGGTCGAGATCGAATCTCCACCGGAGTCATCCAGCGTGGATCGGGTCGACACGTCGTCTGCATCCGGGGCCTTCGGTGGATGATCTCGACGCCCGCCGCCTCCCGTTTCGTCACGGGCTCGGCCTGGCCGTGAATCGGGCCTTCCGTCGGACCACATCGTGCATTTCGGTTCCAGCGGTTCGGAACAAGTGAAGCCGAATCATGGTTCAATATCCGAAAGAGCGCGGTGGCTCGAGGTCGGAACCTCGTCGTCCGCGTACAAGGAGTCATCCAACATGCATCGAACGGTCCTCGTCTTCGGCCTGCTGCTGATCCTGCTCGGTCTTCTCGGGTACTTCGTGCTCGCAAGTCCCGACGCCCGAAGCCTTACCGCCTTGATTCCCGCGGGCTTCGGGCTTCCGCTCCTGCTCTGTGGCGTGATCGGAGCTCGGCCATCGGCCAGGAAACATGCCATGCACGTCGCGATGGTCTTCGCCCTCCTCGGCGCTGCCGCGCCGTGGGGCCGTTTGATCGGCTCGTTCCAGGCGGGTTTCCAATTGAACGAGAAGACCGGTGTCCAGCTCGCGATGTCGGGGCTCTGCCTGGTGCTGCTTGTCCTGGGCATCCGGAGCTTCATCACGGCGCGGCGATCCGCCGAGGGATGAGAATCGTGATTCGTCGCCGGCAACCGCACGCCGGTTTCCCAAGGAGCTGGCGACTCGAGTGACCAGAGAGTTTGAGATTCGCTGACGTTGAACGACCGAGTGATCCCGATGAGAAAAGCCCCTCCCGCAAGGGGAGGGGCTTTGTCGAATGACCCCAGGGAGAATCGAACTCCCGTTCCCAGGATGAGAACCTGGTGTCCTAGCCGCTAGACGATGGGGCCGCGGTCGCCGGGAATCGCCGGCGGGCGGACAAGGATAGTCCGACCGTTCGAAGTGTCAACCCGCCGAGGCGTTCTCACCCGGGCCGGAAGCCCTCGATGCCTCCTCAGCCGCGGTTCCCGCGGTCTTTTCGTACCGGCGCCAGTCGCTGCAGTCCCAACCGGTGAGCTGCTCGACCTCTGCGATGTCTTGTTCGTAATACGGAAGGAGTTCCTCGAACTGGTCCTTCTCCAACCGGTGCTTGTAACCCCAGGCGTTCGGGCGACGGGTCTTTTCGAACGGGAAGCCATCGGTCGCCCCGATGTGTCGGGCCGCTCGCCGCACCCAGTCCTCCTGATGCCGGTTGAACTCCTCGAACTTGATCAGGAGCAGCTGCTCCTCGTCGAAGGTCTCTCGCAGCGCCTTGATCTGGGAGGCATAGAGCCCCGCGGACATGTACCGGTACTTGTTCTCGCGGGCCACCGAGAGGTCGCCGCCGGATTCGATTTCGACGCGGACCGCGGTCATGAAGTCCCGCTTGTCGCGGAGCCTCGCCCGCCGGAAGTTCCAGGCGCTGAAGGCGCGGCGGATCGGGGAACGCAGGATCGCGATGATCCGCATGTCCGGGTTGTATTCGTGGATCCGGGGAAAGCACTCCGGATTCATCAGGTAAGTCGGGGTCGCCTCCCCGAGGATGGCTCCCTTCGGAGCCAGGACGAACCAGCGGTGAAGGGGCGAAAAGTCGGTTCCGTCGCCCCAGGCCGGACGGTCGAAGAAATTGAGTTCCTTGGGCAGCGGGATGTGGACCCCGGGTACCCGCTTGAGATACGAGAACATCGCGGTCGTGCCCGCCTTCTCGGCGCCCGCGACCACGAAATTCAGTCGGGGCCGGCGATTCAACCAGTCCTTGATGAGCGGCATGGGGGTTCCTGAGGCCATTTGGCCGGCGTTGATCGGTGAAACCCGGCTTCCTTCGAGGGATCGGGCGACCAGTGCCGGTATCCTCTGGGCCCAGACGTCTTCCAGCAAGTCCGGACCGCGGTTGACCACCCCAAGACGCATCCTCTTGATCCGACCCAGTGCCCTCGGCGACGTGTTTCGCTCGGTGCCGGTGGCCGCTTCGATTGCGCGTCGCTGGCCGGGAGTACCGCTCGACTGGGTCGTGCAGACCGAGTTCATGGATGCCGTGAGAGCCCATCCGGCGGTGGATCGAGTGATTCCCTTTCCACGATGGGAACTCACCGGATTCTGGCGACCGATGGATGGATGGCGTCGTACCGCCCGATTCCTGCGGTCGCTGAGCAATGGATACGACCTGACCATCGACGCCCAGGGGTTGGCTCGAAGCGGCGCGATGGCGATTTTCAGCGGAGCCCGACGCCGGGTCGGTTTCGCGGACGCACGCGAGTTCGGTTGGCTGGGCCTGAATCAGCGGGTGCCGGTGCCGGCCGGACTGTCGGCCGTCGATCGCATGCTGTCATTGATCGAAGGGGCCGACATCCCTCCGGTTCCGGATCTCACCCTCACGGTGCCGGCCGATGCCGAAGCTGGTTGGGCGGAGTGGCGAAGCACCCACCTCGGCGAATGTTCTTACGCCGCGATGGCTCCGACCTCGCGCTGGCAGAGCAAGGAGTGGCCGATCAAGCGATGGATGCAGGTCGCCGACGGACTCCTCGAATCGGGAAAGGTCGGGAAGATCGTCGTGTTGGGCGGCCCTTCGGAAGTGGACCGCCTGAAGAACGCGGTCGAAAATCGAAGTGACGTCGAGATCCTCGCCGGCCAGGGACCGCTCGCCCGTTCCATGGCGGCGGTTCGGGATGCGTCGATCTTCCTCGGCAACGACTCGGCGATGGTTCATGCGGCCGCAGGTTTCGACATTCCGATCGTGGGGCTCTTCGGCCCCACGGATCCGGTCGAGTGCGGACCGTACGGACGCCTCCGGGACACGCTGCGGGCCGCGGACGTCGATGAGGGAGTCCACTACCGGGATCGCGGGCTCGGAGACGAAGTCATGGGTCGCATCACGGT
>CAJWFU010000290.1:0-4182 GCA_913031315.1 uncultured Phycisphaerae bacterium
CGGCCGCGGTGCCCTCGCAGGTCGTGAACTTCCAGTTGGACAGACCGACGCCCTCGGCGATCCCACTGATTCGGGTCGAGAGATCTTCGATCGCATCCTTGGAACAGCCGAGGCTGAACTTCTCTCCCCCGAGTTCCACCAGTTCGGTGCGCAGTCCGCCATGCTCGGAAAGCCATCCGTTCTGACGCTTGATGGTCGGGCCCCGGCCCTTGTCGTCCAGTTCGGAAATAAACTCGGACCAACCTTCGACCAGCCCGGGGGCGGTCGTCGGATCCAGCGCGAGTTTCACTCCGACGTCCCAGGATTCGTCGGGGATGAAGGCATCGATCTCTCGTTCCCGCTCCACGATCAGGCGGGTCGCCACTGACTGCACTCGTCCGGCGGAGAGTCCACGAGCGACTTTCTTCCAGAGCAGTGGAGATGCCTGGTAGCCCACGATCCGGTCGAGAATCCGTCGGGCCTGCTGGGCATTCACCTTGTATTCGTCGATCGGATGGGGCGTCTCGAACGCCCGCTCGATCTCGCCCTTGGTGATCGCGTTGAACACCACCCGCTTCGCATCCTTGGGCTTCACTCCCAGGAGTTCGGCCAGATGCCAGGCGATGGCTTCTCCCTCACGGTCAAGGTCAGTCGCGAACCAGATCTGCGAAGCACCCTTCGCGGCCTTCTTCAGATCGGTGACCGTCTTCTTCTTGGCCGTCAGGACCTCGTAGCTCGGCTCGAAGTCGTTTTCGAGATCAACCCCGGGAACGGGCTGCTTCGACCCCTTGGGGGCCTTGCTCGGCAGATCTCGGATGTGCCCGACCGACGCGGTCACGATGAACTCCGGCCCGAGGTAGCGATTGATGGTCTTCGCCTTCGCCGGACTCTCCACGATGACCAGTTGCTTTCCGGCGGCAGAGGGGGTCGAAGACCTCGAGGAGGCCTTCTTCTTGGTCTTCTTCTTCGCGGATGCCTTCTTGGCCATGGGATTCCTGAGTACGACGCTCCCGACGGTTCAGTCGTCGAAAGCAGGGGGGGGTGATCGGTCTTTCGCGTTCGGCCGCCGGGCGGCATCGGCCAAAGTTGGGGGGCGGCATTGAAAGTAGTTGGAGGCCCTCCCGTCAAGCCCGAGGCCAAATAAACGTCCGAGAACCACGATTTTACCCCCAAGATCCCCTAAGTCGTCGGTTGAAGCCTCGAAATGAGCTCCGAAACGATCTCCCCCGGGGCTCGATCGACGGGGTCGACTCGAATCGCCCCCGGGACGGCCAGAAACCGTCGAAGCCAGGTTCGCTGCTGTTTCCCGTAGCGACGAGTGCGGATCTTGATCCGCTCCACGGCCTGCTCCAGCCCGAGTCGCCCTCGCAGGTGCTCGCGGAGTTCTCGATACCCGACCGCTTCGATCGCCTGCGGACCAAGCCGACCGGCTTCATCGAGACGTCGAACCTCCTCGAGAAAACCCGCGTCCATCATGGCCCGAACTCGAGCGTTGATTCGACGATTGAGCAGTTCAGAGGGCCAATCCAACACCACGACCCTGACCGACGGGCGGCTGCCGATCGATGCGCCCCACTCGGCCTGATGCTCGGACAGGGGCCGCCCGGTGATCGCGTGGACTTCCAGGGCCCGGATCATCCGGCGTCGGTCGTTGGGATGAATTCGCTCGGCCGCTGCAGGGTCGACCTCGATCAGTCGCCGATGCAATGAGGCTTCGTCGATCTTCTCGAATTCCGCCCGGATCGCGTCATCCCGCCCCGGCCCCTCGAACACACCCTCGAGAAACGCGCGGGCGTAGAGATTGGTGCCACCTACGAGAATCGGAATCCGACCGCGGGCGTGGATGTTTCGGACCTCTGTCTCCGCCCGATCGAGCCAATCACGGAGGGTGAAGGTCTCGGCCGCGGGATCGACCACCCCGCAGAGATGGTGGGGGACGCCGGCCTGCTCCTGCGGGGTCGGCTGGGCGGTTCCAATCACCAGATCGGCGTAGACCTGCATGGAATCAGCGATCACGCACTCCCCGCCGCCGGGAATCGCCTTCGCGAGAGAAACCGAGATGTCGGTCTTTCCCCCGCCGGTCGGGCCGAGAAGAAGAACGATCGAAGCTTCCGAATTGTCTGTGGAATCGGTGGTCACGCCGCGACGGTAGCGGAGCACGGCCCGGCTATCATCCGCACCCCCGAAATTCGCACTGAGACCCCGTACCGGAACTTCGCCGTGAGCAAGCCTGCCAACCACGCCCGCCGCACCATCGATGACATCGAGGTCGCCGATCTCACCGTGTTGATCCGAGTCGACTTCAACGTGCCGCTCCAGGACGGACGAATCACCGACGACACCCGAATCCGAGCGGCCCTGCCGACGATCCGCTCCGTGACCGAGCGGGGTGGAAGCGTGGTGCTCATGAGCCATCTCGGGCGTCCTGGAGGAAACGGCCCCGAACCGACGCATTCGCTCGCCCCGGTCGCGGCTCGACTCGCAGAACACCTCGAATGTGCGGTCGGATTTCCGAGCGAGGACTGCACCGACGCGCGAACTCGGGAGGCCATCGCGGCCCTCGAACCCGGAGGCGTCCTGCTGCTGGAAAACCTTCGTTTCCACCCCGGTGAGAAGAAGGGGGACCCGACCTTCGCTCGGACCCTCGCCACCGGTGTCGACGGCTACTGCAACGACGCCTTCGGCACCGCCCATCGGGCCGACGCTTCCATGGTCGCGGTCGCCGAAGCCATGGGGGATCGACCTCGGGTCGCCGGCCGCCTGCTCGAAAAGGAACTTCAATATCTCGGGCAGGCCATCGAAGCGGCCGAGCGTCCTTTCGTGGCGATCCTCGGCGGGGCCAAGATCTCCGACAAACTCAAGACGATCCGGCGGCTCGCTGGAACCGTCGACACCCTGATCGTCGGCGGCGCGATGGCATTCACCCTGCTGAAGGCCCGTGGCCACGCCGTCGGCCGAAGCCTGGTCGAGGAATCGATGGTCGAGGAAGCGGGCCGGATGATCGAGGAGCTCGCGAGCAGTTCCACCACCCTTCTTCTGCCTTCGGACTTCACCTGTGGCTCGGCCCCGGAGCAGGGCACCCCGACCTCGATTCACGGCACCGAGATTCCCGCCGATCTCATGGGACTCGACATCGGACCGGAATCCGCACGGATCTTCGCCGAAACGGTGCGAACCGCTCGAACCGTGGTCTGGAACGGCCCGATGGGGCTCTTCGAGATCAAGCCTTTCGACGCCGGTACCCGAACCGTGGCGGAAGCCCTGGTGGAGGCCACCACCGCCGGCGCGGTGACGATCGTCGGAGGTGGGGATACCGCCGCGGCGGTCCAGGGGCTCGGGCTGGGCTCCGCGGTTTCTCACGTCTCCACCGGAGGCGGGGCCAGCCTGACCATGCTCGAAGGTGGTCCGATGCCCGCTCTGGAAGTGCTGGATCCCGCCTGACCTTCGTTTCTTCGGCGGATGCCTCATGGCCCCAGACCGCCTCTCGGACTACCCTGAGCAGTTCGGACGCCTCCTCCAACCTCGGCATCCGTTTCCTCAACCGATTCTTCACGCGGATTCTTCGGAGCCCTTCATGCGATTTTCCCAGCGACTCACCAAGACCCTCGGCCGACTTCTCGGCGGCGCCCTCGTCGCCTCGATCACCTCGGCCGCCTCAGCAGTCGACCTCAAGGTCGGCGACAAGGCCCCGGCGGTCGATGTGAAGGAATGGATCCAGGGCGAGACCTCGGTCGGCGAAGGAAAGCCCTACGTCGTCGAATTCTGGGCGACCTGGTGCGGGCCGTGCAAGAAGGCGATCCCGCACATCAACGAGCTCTACAACAAGTACAAGGATTCCGGCTTCACGGTGATCGGCATCACCGACGAGGAGAAGGAGATTTCGAAGGTCAAGAACTTCGTTCGCCAGCAGGGCGACCGAATGACCTACCCCGTGGCGATCGACGACGGGGCCAAGAACGCCTGGATGCAGGCCGCCGGGCAGAAGGGCATTCCCTGCAGCTTCATCGTCGATGCCAAGAACACGATCGCCTTCATCGGCCACCCGATGAGCGACGAGTTCGAGAAGGTCCTGCTGGAATGCTCGGGCGGCAAGTACGACCCGGAACTGATGAAGAGCGCCCAGCCCATGCTGGACGGTGCGGAGCGTTCGATCGCCACGCGCGCCTGGAACCAGGCCCACCGCCAACTGGACAAGGTCCTCGA
>CAJWFU010000291.1:0-4179 GCA_913031315.1 uncultured Phycisphaerae bacterium
GTGGTTCCAAGTCATGGTCTCACGGCTGAAGAGGTCGATCGAATCGAGGAGGAGTCCTTCACCCACGCTCGGGAGGACATGCTGGTCCACCGGGTCGTGGATCTGGCGGTGAACGCCAGTCTCGACGTCAAATGGATCACGGAAGCCCTGGATCGGGTCCGCGACGAGGTCGATCCTGCGGTGACGACGGAGGTCGAAGAAGGGCTTGCCTCGCTTCGAGGGCTGATCGAAGCCGCCCGCCGAGATCCAAGGGTGGTGGATGCGGACGCATTCCACGCCACCAAGGAACGCCTCGACCGGGCAAGCATGCCGATTCACGAGGCTGCGATCGCCCGAAGTCTGCGTGAGGCCCCACCAGAAACCTCCTGAAGCGAGTCGGGTTCGGGGTGGGAATGGGGTCTCGGAATCTTCTCGGGGGCCGTACCATGTAAATCCCCCCCCGGGAGCCCCCCCGTGAATGATTTCAATCCAGATCAGAGCCGCACCACATCCGCGATGCTCGCCGCACTGCACGATCCGAAGGCCGAACAGGCATGGGCGGTCTTCGATGCCCGCTATCGCCCGGTCCTGATCGGCTTCGCCCGCAATCTCGGACTTTCCGACGAAGAGGCGGCGGACGTGGCTCAGGAGACCATCACGCGCTTCGTCGAGCAGTACCGGGAAGGGCGTTACGACCGGGAACGGGGTCGACTGGGCGCCTGGTTGGTGGGAATCGCTCGATATCGAGTGCTCGACCAGCATCGTGCCAATGGTCGGCGTGCCTTGCGGGGGGAGTCGGCGATGGTCGATCTGGATGATGAGGCGTCCCTCTCGGAAGTCTGGGAGACCCAGCGTCGGGCTCGCATTCTGGATCTGGCGATGTCACGACTCCGTGATGGAGGCCGAACCGACCCTCGGACGATCGAGGCCTTTGAACTGTTGATGGTCCATGGACTCGCGGCGGCGACCGTGGCGGAGCAGCTGGACATGCCGGTCCAGTCGGTGTACGTGGCGAAGAGTCGGGTCGCAGCCCGGCTGCAGGCGATGGTCGCCGAAGTTGAAACCGAGTTCGACGAGGCCTCCTGAACATGGCTTCGACCGATGGCCATGACGAATCGCCGGAACCGCTCGACCCGGCGGTGGAGGGCTGTCCTCCGGTCGAGGTTCTGGAGGCGATCGCCGCGGGCATGACGATGGACGGGGACCTTTCCCGCCACCTGGCCGTCTGCTCGGAATGCCAGGTGGCGCTCTCCCGACTTCGGACGGCGAACGACCTTCTGGACGAGGCCGCGGCGGGGATACGCGGACTCGGTGATGCGGTGGATGAGGTTCCGGGATACGAACTGCTCCGAGAACTCCATCGCGGAGGTCAGGGCGTGGTCTGGCTCGCCGAGCAGGACGGCACGCGGCGGGAGGTGGCGATCAAGATGCTGCTGGCCGGACGGTTCGCGACCAGTCGGCAGCGGCGACGATTCGAACGAGAGATCGAGGTGGTGGCCTCCCTGCGTCATCCCTCGATCGTGACGGTGTTCGAGAGCGGGGTCACGGTCGGCGGGCAGATCTACTGCGCGATGGAGTTCGTCGAGGGAGCGACGCTCGACGCATGGCGGAAAGATGCGTCGCCCGCCATCAACGACGGAGTTCAGATGTTGGAGCGGGTGGCCAACGCGGTCGCCACCGCGCATCGGCGAGGCGTGATTCACCGTGATCTCAAACCCGCCAATGTCCTGGTATCGGCCGATGGCATTCCGCATGTTCTCGATTTCGGTCTTGCCCGGCTGGAGAACGAGCGCGACACCGATCGTGCGGAACTCCTCGCCACCGAGGCGGGGGAATTCCTCGGAACCTTCACCTATGCGGCGCCGGAACAACTGAGCGGGGATCCCAGTTCGGTGGATACTCGGGCGGACGTCTACGCTCTCGGCCTGCTGCTCTTCGAATTGGTCGCGGGGGAACGGCCGTTCCCGAAGCCGGCATCGGTGGCGGATCTGGTCACGCACCGGGTCGAGGCGATCGCGCCACGGCTGTCGAGTCGACGACGCGGGGTCGGGCGAGAACTCGACCTGATCGTCGCCCGGGCCCTTGATCCCGATCCCGCGCGTCGATACGAGACCGCCGGTGACCTGGCGGATGATCTTCGCCGGCTGCAGGACGGTCGCCCCGTGCGGGCTCGAGGCGATTCACTTGGATATCTGGTCTGGAAGGCGGTGCAGAGACATCGACTGCCCGCGGCATTCGCGGCGACGGTCGCGGTGCTGGTCATCGCCTCGGCTATTTCGCTCTTCGTGCTCTACCGGCAGAGCGAGGCCCGGCGTCGGCAGGCGGAACGAGTGCAGACGTCGATCGTGCAGGCGTTTCGTTATCTCAATCCTCAGGAGGAGGGCTCGATGGATCTCCGGCCTCCGGATCTCATCGGGCGGCTGGAACAGATCGCCATGCAGGAGTTGAAGGAGGAGCCCGTCGTACAGTCGATCATGTTGCGGCTCGCCGGTGATTCCTTCTGCAATCTTGAGATGTTCGACGACGCGGATCGATGTTTTCGTCGAGTCGCGAACCTTGAATTCGACCGGGCGGACGAGGAGGGGCTTGCGTTCACGGAAGGAACGGCGGCCGCGGAGCACGACCTCGGTCGCATCGCCTGGTTCCGATCGCGGGATCTTGATCGACTCGCCGCCGATGCGCGGAGTGCGGGTCGTGAGGAGGAGGCGGTACGGATCGATCGCCAGCGCGTGGTCATGCTCGGTGCGGCCGAAACCCGCTACGAGTCCGCGCTCGAGGCCCGTCGAATCCTCGCCGTACCCCCGGAGGATCTCGCGATGACCATGCAGCACCTCGCCGCGGTGCAGGTGGCATCGATCGGCGATGCGAACGTCGCCGAAGCCGAGGGGCGTTTTTCGACCGGAGAGGATCTTCTCAAGGAAGCACTGGTGATCCGGGCTCGGATTCGGCCCCGACCGGTTGAACTCCTGGCCACCACCTGGAATTCCCTGGCGAGCCTTCGAGCGAGACGGGGTGATGAAGACGGATCGATCGAGGCGGCCCGGCGGTCGGCCGAGCTGGTCACCGGGGATGCTTCGCCCGAAGCCTGGGCGGGGAGGGCGCAGTCGAGCCTCGGCCGCAGGTTGTTGGATGCGGATCGACCGGAGGAAGCATTGGAACCACTATCCCGCGGCCTTGAGATCTGCGAGGTCGTCTTCGGGAATCAGTCGCCCTCCGTCCTTCGGACGCGACGTCGATTGGCCGAGGCCAACCTCCTGGTCGGTGCGGCCGGGCAGGCGATCGAAGTCGCAGGAGCGGGCATGGATGGTTCGCGGGTTCCCGGAAGGGATCCGGAGCAGGTGTTGCTTGCCCTGATCACGGTCGATGCGTTGGTGCAGGATCAGCGGATGGAGGAGGCTCGAGTGATGATCCGGGAGATCATGTCGTCCTCGGCGGATGCCGCGGCGGATCGCCGCTGGCGTCGGCGACTGGAACGCCTCGAGCCGGGATCGATTCCGCCCGGAGAGCCTGACGCCCTGGACGCGGTGATCGATCGCCGTTGGCGGGGAACGCCTTCGGCCGGCTGACGTCGCGGTCGGGATTCAGTCCACGCAGCCCGGAAGTTGGAGGGCGAACTGGGCACAGGCCTCGTCCCAGGAGAGATCGCAGCAACGGGGGAGTACTTCACAGACTCGTCGGCAACAGTCCGAGTCTTCGCAACCCGGACCGGGATGGGCTTCAAGGCAGGATCCGGCATCGGCATCCCCGCATTCCGTCGCACAGGATTTGGCCGCCAGCTTGACGCACTGGACGTCCCAGGCATTTTCGCAACAGGCAGGATCGATTTCGCAGACGTCGTTGCAGCATTCGGTATCGCCGCAGCCGGGACTCTGATGAGGATCGAAACAGCTTCCGGCACTCGGATCCCCACAGGTCGAGCATGGTCCGAGGAGTCCGAGCAGGAGACCGAGGTCGGCGCCGTCGGTCTTGCCGCTGTGATCAAGATCGGTGCATCCGGGCTGGTTCCAGGCCGCCAGCAGACTGCCGAGGTCGCCGCCATTGCGGATTCCGTCGCCGTTGAAGTCACCGGGACAGTCGGATGGACATTCGTCGACGCAGTTGTCTTCGGCGATGCTCGCGCAGCCAGCGTCCCAGTTGGCGGTGCAGCACAATGGGTCGATGTCACAGACCAGCTGGCAACAGATTCCGTCCTCGCAGTAG
>CAJWFU010000292.1:0-4174 GCA_913031315.1 uncultured Phycisphaerae bacterium
GTGGACTCATCGCCTGAATCGACCGGTGGATAGGATTTCGCTCGAAACGAAGGTCAAGTCATGAATTCGGTCCGGATCGATCAATGGTCCGTCAAAATGGAAACCGCACATGAAGCACATCAGGACTCCGCTGCTCGCAATCATCGCCGTCTTCGTACTGGCGGGGTGTGACACCACCAGAGAGGCAACCATGGTCAACCAGCCGGAAATCGAGATCGTTCAAGACGGGGCCGCCGACGGTGCTCGACGAATCACGCTCCGAAACGGGCGAGGCATGGAAGTGGAATTGATGGAGCTCGGGGCGACGGTCACCAGGGTCGTGGTGCCGGATCGTGACGGTCGGCCGACGGATGTCGTTCTCGGCTTCGACACGATCCCGGAGTATCCCGAGAAGAGTCAGTATTTCGGCTGCACGGTGGGCCGGGTCGGAAACCGAATCGGCAACGGGTTTTTCGAACTCGATGGCACGGGATATGAACTGGCACGAAACAACGGCGAAAATCACCTGCACGGTGGGGTGGTCGGTTTCGACAAGCGGCGATGGTCGGCCGAAGCGATGGTGACCGGGAAAGGGCCTGGTGTCCGGTTCACCATGACCAGTCCGGACGGTGACGAGGGATATCCGGGGCGGTTGGATGCCGAGGTGGTCTACATCCTGACCGAGGCCGGAGAACTGGTGGTTGAGATGGGAGCGGTCTGCGATGCTCCCACGCCGGTGAACATCGTGCATCACACCTATTGGAACCTTGGTGGTCACGGCTCCGGTTCCGTCCTCGATGAGACCTTGCAGATCAATGCTTCGCACTACACCCCCGTCGATGCCGGCTTCATTCCGACCGGTGAAATCGCCGCGGTCGAAGGCACGGCATTGGATTTTCGGCAGCCCAGGACCATTGGCCGGGACATCGGGGCGTTCCCCGAGAACGGCGATGATCCGGGCGGCTACGACCACAACCTCTGCCTCGACGGGGATCCGGGCGTGATGCGGGAAGTGGCACGGCTTTCGGATCCGGATACCGGGATCGTGATGATCATCGAGACGGATCAACCCGGGATCCAGTTCTACACCGGGAACTTCCTGAACGGCATGGTGGGCAAGGGGGGTGTGGTCTATGACAAGTTCGGTGGTCTCTGCCTTGAGACGCAGGCCTATCCGGACTCGATCAATCGGCGAGGAGAACCCGGGTGGCCCGATGTCGTGATGCGGCCGGGGGAGAATTACGAGCACCGAATGGTGCATCGTTTCACGACTGAATGATCGTTGCGCGGTAGCCTTCTTCCAGCCGGAACCGCGGGTTCCGGCTCCCGTCCAGCCCGGAGACCCGCATGCGGCTCGTCATCGCAGCAGTCGTCGGAACGATCGTGGTCTTCCTCTGGGGTTTCTTCGCCGGCGGTGGACTCGGACTCTGGTCGAGCGAACTTCGGGATCTCCCGGAGGGCGCCGAGGCCCAGATCACGTCCGCGATTCAGTCCAATGTCCCCAGCACGGGTTCCTATCTGTTTCCGCCCCGCCCCCCGGTTTCGGACGGGGATGACGGCCAGGCGAGGCAGGCCTGGCAGAAGGCTGCGGAGAACGGTCCCACGGGAATCCTTCTGGTCCGGCCGAGTGGCGTGCGTCCGTTGGCCGCCGGGAGGTTGATCACCGGCCTCTCCCTGCAGTTCGCGGGTTCGCTCCTGCTGGCCGTGATTCTCTCGATTGCGGGAAGCACTGGAATCGGGTTCGGGGGGCGTCTGGTCCTGGGCCTGAGCATGGTGGCCTTCGCGGTCATCGCCGGAGTTCTAATTCCGTCGAACCAGATGCAGCTTCCCGCCGACTGGACTCGGTCCATGGTCGGTGAACCTGCCATCGGTTGGGGTTTGGCCGTCATTGCGATCGGCATCGCAGTCCGTTCTTCGCGAAGGACCGGCCGCCACCACGGTCGTCCTTGACTGCGGTCCCTTCAACCGCCCGCTTTGATTTTTCCTTCTTCAATCGATTGAATCCACGTTCATGAGCACGACGCGACGTTTTCAGGCCCCCAAGGGCACCCGTGATTTCCTCCCTGCCGAGCTGGCGGTTCGCCGGCACATTGAAAAGGCATGGCGGAATTCGTCGATTCTTCACGGTTTCGAGGAGATCGAAGGGCCGACGTTCGAAAGTCTCGGGCTCTACACCCTGAAGAGTGGGGATGGGATCGTCGACGAACTCTTCTCCTTTCGCCGAGCCGGCGGAAAGGATGACTATGCCTTGCGGCCGGAATTCACGCCCACGTTGGCGAGAATGGTGGCGGCCCGCTGGCCCGGTCTGCCGCGGCCGATCAAATGGTTCGCCATTCCCACGCACTTTCGAGCCGAACGGCCTCAGCGAGGACGGCTTCGTGAATTCGTTCAATGGAACGTGGACATGCTCGGATTCGACGGTCCCGAGGCCGACGCCGAAGTTCTTTCGGCGGGTCTCACGGCCCTCGATCAGCTTGGTCTGGATCCCACCGCGGTGACGGTCCGCTTGAGTCACCGGGATGCGGTCGCCTTGGCGCTCGAGGCTCTGGGGGTCTCTTCCAGCCAGATGCAGTCGGCATTCGAACTGCTGGACCGCCGGGACAAGATGGACGCGGCGGTCTTCACCGCCAAAGCCGAGGAACTCGGTCTCGATGTCGAGGGACTTGCGGCGTTCGATCGATTGGCAAGGACTCGGAAGCCGCTGCAGACGGATCTCTCGGAGATCTCTTCGGAATCCGGGATCCCGACTCATGCTCTGGGGCCGATGGAGGGACTGCGCGATGCGCTCGTGGACGCAGGGGTCGCGGAGTGGTGCCACTGGGATCTGGGAATCGTTCGTGGACTCGCCTACTACACCGGCAGCGTCTTCGAGGTCCATGAAAACGGGGGTGGCGAGCGAGCCATTGCCGGCGGTGGGCGGTACGACGGTCTGGTCGAGTTGATGGGTGGCCCACCGACGACGGCGGTCGGATTCGGCATGGGAGACGTGGTGGTCGGCCTCGTCTTGAAGGATCGTGGCCTGCTCGAGAACATCGCGGTGCCGTCACCCGAAGTGTTCCTTCTCGGCTCCTCGGACGTCAGTGATCAGGCGACCATCAGGGTGATGTCCATGCTCCGCCGGGCGGGCATCCACGCCCGCCGAAGCTATCGCAGCACGCGAAACGTCGGCAAGCTTCTGG
This sequence comes from uncultured Phycisphaerae bacterium, assembly GCA_913031315.1. Taxonomy (GTDB): domain Bacteria; phylum Planctomycetota; class Phycisphaerae; order Phycisphaerales; family SM1A02. The sequence goes on from CAJWFU010000292.1 coordinate 3,159, forward strand.
GAGACGCCTCGAAGGCCGGAGCCCGGTCCGCCGTGATTCTCGGCGCTCGGACCGAGGAGGGGATGGTGGACCTCAAGGATCTCGGGGGAGGGGTCCAGGAAACCGTTCTGGTCAGCGATCTGATTTCCAAGATCGTCGAGTTGAGAGCCCTGAACGAGGCCGTGAGCCCTTGAGCACGTTCGCGGATCGTCTTCTGGTGGTCGCCGCCACGGATCGAGAAGCGGCGCCGTTTCGCGCCGTCGGTCTTGCCACCATCGTCACCGGCGTGGGCAGGGTCAATGCCGCGATCGCCACGACATTGGCGATCGCCGGGCGGCCGGAGCCGCCCGTGATCATCGCGGTGGGAATTGCCGGATCGCTTCCCGGCGGCGCCTCGGCCGCCATGGGTGCGTTGGTGATCGGAACCCGATCGGTCTACGCCGAGGAGGGGATCCTCACGCCCCAGGGATTCCAGACGATCGAAGAGATGGGCTTCCCCCTCGCCGGATACGTCGTGGGCAACGGGATCAAGTCGGAACCAACGCTCCTCGAACGACTTTTGAAAATGGATCCCTCGGCGATCCGGGGTCCGATCGCGACCGTCGCGACCTGCTCGGGTACCGACGAGCAGGCCCGTGAGATCGCCGCGAGAACCGGGGGGATCGCCGAGGCGATGGAAGGGGCCGCGGTCCTGCATGCCGCGAAGGCGATCGGCGCATCAGCGATCGAAGTTCGGGTGATCTCCAACACCACGGGAGACCGATCCCGGCAGGTCTGGGACCTTCCCAAGGCCTTCGATCGTCTGGCGGTCTTCGCCCGAACGCTCTCTCAGGGGTGACACTGGGCGTCCGTATCGAACCCGGGCCGTGCACGACCGATATTCGGACTTCGCGGCACGACCGTAACTCGGGACCGGATTTCCGTGCCGAGTGGCGATGACTGGGCCTCTCCGTCTCAACCGGGACCTCGGAAAGGCCGATCCGCTGGTGTGGAAGGGATCTTTCGGTCCCTCCGCCACCCGGAGACCGTCCCATGCA
>CAJWFU010000293.1:0-4160 GCA_913031315.1 uncultured Phycisphaerae bacterium
CTGACGATCGAGGAGGTTCGCCGCCTGCGGAAAACGGTCGCGACCGCGGTCGGAAGAAATCCGGAACTGCGCCTCGCCCTGCTCGACCTCTCCATGCCCGCCCTGGGGCGCATGCCCGAGGAGGATCGCCCGCGTTTCATGGATTCGATTCGTGCGATGCAGGAAGCGGATGGTCGGCTTGATCGCTTCGAGTGGCTTCTGGGTCGGATTCTTCGGAAGCACCTCATGGGGGGATCCAGCAAGCCCGCCGGTGCATCCGTGCGTCCGAACCGTTCGATCGCACTGCTTGAGGATTCGGTCCGTCTGGTGCTCGCGATGCTCGCCTGGAGCGGTGCTCGCAACGAAACCGAGGCACTCCATGCGTTCCGGGAGGGTGCTCGGCGCGTGAGGATCGGTGATGTCGAACTGCCCGATCGGACGGATTGCTCGGTGATGGCCCTCGATCGAGCCCTCGATCGACTCCGACGCCTTCGTTGGCGGGACCGCGCCGTGCTGCTCGATGCCGCGGTGGAGACGGTCTGTGCCGACGGACACGGCACATTGGCGGAGATCGAGCTTCTTCGAGCCCTCGCCGCCGCGATCGAGTGCCCCATGCCGCCGGTGCTCCCGGGACGGTTATCATCCTGAAGCAACGACCGCGATTTCACAGATCAAGGAGTCCCGACGATGGTCGCAGCCTTCATCTTCATTCTGATCTTCGGAACCTTCGTCGCGCTGCGACGGGAGCGTCGTCGCGAATCGCTGATTTTCTTCGCGATCTCGATGGTCGGCGTGACGCTCCTCTTCCTGCATCATGCGACGGACACACTCGGCCTCAGCTTCTGAACACCGGTATGACGAAGAGGAAGATCCCATGATCGAACCCACCAAATCGACCGGATGGCAGAGGATCTCGTTCGCCCTGCTGCACGTCTGGGTGCTCGGCGTCTGTGTCGTGGTGATCGGGGCGTTCCTCGTGCAGTTCATCGGTCGCGAGCTTCCATGTCCGCTCTGCCTTCTTCAGCGGATGGCGATGCTCCTTGCGGCGATGGGACCGATGTTCATCATCCATCGCGTTACGAGCGTCGATTCGGAACCCGGTGCCGACTTCTCGACGGGCTTCGGGATGTCGATCATCGCATCGGTGCTCGGCCTCGCGATCAGCGGTCGTCAGACGCTGCTTCACATTCTCCCCGGGGATCCCGGATACGGCGGCGCGGTCTTCGGGCTCCACCTCTACACGTGGGCCTTCATCGTCTTCATCGTGGTGATCCTGGTGAGCGGCCTGACGCTGTCGGCGGGTTCGATGATGGTGGTCGGAACCCGTCGCGGGCGTCCGGGCGTCTGGTCGAGGATCACCGGCTGGGTGCTCGGCGTGGTGATCGCGGGGAACGTGGTGTCGGCGCTCTTCGAAAGCGGTACCAACTGGTTCCTTCCCGACAATCCGACGAACTACCAGCTCATCGAGGAGTTCCGGGGATATATGGATAGCCGCTCGAGCGTCGTGGATCCATCGGGTCAGAAGGCGAACTGAAGCTGGGTCCGGAAGACCGTCTGATCACCGTCGGTCGCGAGGATGCCGATGTTTCCGTCGACGTCCCAGTCGGCGGTGGAACCCCACGAGCCGACCAGTTCGAAGACCACCTTGAGTCGTGAATCCCCCGCGGGGATCCAGCTGGTGCCGATCGTCGCCATCGCGAAGTGAGACCGTGCTCCGTTTTCGACCGCACCCCATTCACCGCGGGCGTACACGTCCCAGGTCGAGACCGGAAAGAAGGCGGTTTGCGCGACGGCGGCCCAGCGGCGACCACCATTCGTCTGGGAGACCGCTTCGTCCTGGTAGTAGGCGGCGGCCATGATTCCGAATCCGCTCTGCTGCCAGGAGACATCGACCGTCGCCCGGGTCGCATCGCCGGAGATCGCTCGTCGGGTTCCGGTCGCGTAGTCGCCCCAGTCGAACGAACCACCGAATCCGAAGAGAAGACCGCGCTCGACGAGTCCGGGATACGGATTGAACATGTACAGAGCATTCCAGGATCCGAACGGTTTGATCTCGACGCGGGTCATCAGACCGGTCCGCTGGTTCTCCAGGGGATCGATGAAGGACTGCCCCCATCCGTTCGACAGCGTGGACCAGAAACGCCATTGGTCGAACTGACGGCCCAAGACGAGCCCTTCTGGCTGGCCGGCGTCGAACTGACCGGCCACGAACGACAGGGACGCACCGAGTTGTTCGTTCGAATTGATCGCCTGCTCCAGCGAGAAGTACTCCGAGACGATCCCGGCCTGGATGAACAGGCCGCTTTCGAACTGGTGCTGCACGTAGGCGTAATCCGGTTCGAATCTTCCTTCGGGACCGACTTCGGCACAGACTCCGTACGACCATTTGGGACCGAAGACGGTCCCCGAGAGCGAGAGCCAGAGGCTGTCGAGGCTGAATCCATACCGGGTCGGTTCGGACGCCGTCGAATTGAGCACCCAGTCGTACTGCATGATCACATCGGCCTCGAGCGTGAAGTCTCCATCCGCCGACGCGATCTCGTTCCACGTCCGTCCGGATCGATTGGTCCGCAGCTCGGCGTCGGCGAGCGCGTCGTCGACCACCCGCCGGATCTCCATCCGGCGATTCGCATCAAGGGATGACTCGCCCCGATCGTCGCGAAGGATCCCGATCTCCATCCGGAGCGCGTCGATTTCGATCTGCACCCGGTCGTCGCTCCGAATCAGGAGATCTTCGCTCGCGAAGGCGACGCGGCTCGAAGCGACGCCCGCCAGAAGCAGGACCAGTCGTGCGGAATGGATGGTCGAAGACATCCCGTCACCTTATCATCGTTCCACATCCCTTCGGAGCAGACCACACATGAGAATCCATCACGGAATCACGCTCGTTCTGATGGTCCTGTTCTGCATGACGAAGCCGACGCACGCGGTCGGGACCTCGGCGCATCGTTCCGAAGAAGATCTGCGCTGGGTCGATGGTGACGGGCTGGACGTCGAGGGACGCGCCTTCGAAGACCGCAGCTCCCCTTGGGACCGACTTCCCGCGAAGGCCGAGTCGATCGTTCGACCGCCGGTCTGGGGGAATTCCCGACATTCGGCGGGGATCGCGATCCGGTTCATCTCGGACTCATCGACCATCGGGGCCCGCTGGCATCTCACCAGCGACCGCCTCGCGATGCCCCACATGCCGGCGACCGCAGTGAGCGGCGTCGATCTCTACGTGCGGATGGAAGGGCCGTCCGGACCGATCTGGCGATGGGTCGCCAACGGTCGTCCCTCCGCGGTGAAGAACGAGCGAATCCTGGTGTCCGGTCTTCCCGTGCGCTCGCGGGAGTGGATGCTTTACCTCCCGCTCTACAACGGCGTCGAGTCGATCGAGATCGGGATCTCGGAGAACGCCTCCATTGCGCCGGCGCTGGGTCGAGATCGACCGATCGTCTTCTACGGGACGTCGATCACGCATGGGGCGTGCGCTTCGCGACCCGGCATGCCGCACGTCGCGATCCTCGGCCGTCGACTCGATGTTCCCGTGGTCAATCTCGGGTTCAGTGGAAGCGGAACCCTTGATCCTGAAATGGCCGATCTGATGGCGGAGATCGACGCATCGGTCTACGTGCTCGACTGCCTGCCGAATCTCGACGGAGGAAAGGTCGCGGCGAGGGCCGCGCCGTTCGTACGCAGACTTCGATCGCTTCGACCGGCGGTCCCGATCGTGCTGGTGGAGGACCGGACCTATGCGGATTCGATCTTCAACCCATCGAAGGAACGTCGCAACCAAGCGAACCGGGCCGCCTTGAAGGCGGCGCATGCGACGCTCGTGCGGGAAGGTGTGGATCGGATCTTCTACCTTGAAGGCGACATCCTGCTCGGCGATGACGGGGAGGCCACGGTCGACTCGTCGCATCCCACCGACCTTGGATTCGTGCGACAGGCGGATGCCTTCGAACCCGTGCTTCGCGACGCGATGCGTGCTTCCGCCGGAGAAACGCCGGATCGATCCGGAGACGACCATGGAAACCGGTGACGTCGTGAAGCCGCCGAGTTCCCGGGTGAAGCGGATCGCGTTGCCGGCGGGACCGGTTCTCGCCTTCGTCTTCGCCTCCGCACTCCGGGCGGGCGGTCTGGAACTGGACGATTCGATGCTCGCCGGCGTGACCCTGTGGTGTGCGATCTGGTGGGTG
>CAJWFU010000294.1:0-4155 GCA_913031315.1 uncultured Phycisphaerae bacterium
CGGGATGTGTCGCTGAACTCGCCGGTGGGGGAGAGTTCGGTACGGGTGACCGCGCGGCGCTGCTGGCGCGCCTTGCGGGTGCTTATGCACCTGCTGGGCGGGGTGCTGGAGGCCATCTGGCTGAGGGCGGGACGGGATCCCCACCGGGTGGTGATTCTGAACGCCAAGCGGCGCTGGTGCCTGCGCTTTCTTACCATTCTGGGGGTGGAGCTGCGCGTTCAGGGGCCGTTGCGGGCGGGGCCGGTGCTGCTGGTCAGCAACCATGTGTCCTGGCTGGACATTCCGGTGATCGCCGCCGCCCGGGAAGGTGGGCTTCCTCTCCGTGGATACGTCTCCTGTGTCGTGAAGTGTCCGTACGAAGGTCACATCAGACCGGAGCGAGTCCGGGAGACGGTGGAGAGATTGGTGGACGCCGCGCAGGGGCGAATCGAGATCGCGCTGGGGGAGACCCTCGGTGTCGCGAATCCGGATGAGCTGGAAGCGATGCTGATCGCGGTTTCGCAGGCCGTACCGCTCGGTGAGCTCGATCTTCATCTTCATGACACCCACGGGCAGGCGCTCGATGGCGTGACTCGAGCGCTCGGGTTGGGCGTTCGCGGGTTCGATGCGAGCTGCGCCGGGCTTGGCGGATGTCCCTACGCACCGGGGGCGGCGGGGAATCTCGCGACCGAAGATCTGCTGGAGATGCTCGTTCGTGAAGGCTGGGAGACCGGGGTGGATCGAGATGCGGTCCTGGTCGCGGCTTCGATCGCAAACCGAATCACCGGTCGATCGCCCCGGGAACGCTCGCAGGGCGAATCCTGATCGGGGCTCAGGCCGCGTCTTCGATCGACGGCCTCGCAAAGTCCTCGACTGGAAGCTCCGAGGCCTGCAGGCGGATCTTCGTATCGCGGTGCAGCACGGTCTGTCCGAGGCGACGAATCCTGCTGCGGCGCTCTCGGAGAATTCTTCGGACTTCGAGTCCGTCGGGGCCGAGGACCACCCCCAGGGCTGGTCCAGGCACCCCGAAGCATCCGGTGTTCACGATGGTGCGGTGACCGACCCGTTCGATTGCGGCGCGGTGTGAGTGACCGGCAAGAATCACCCGGCTCGTAGGCGCGTGAAGTTCCGCGAATCGATCAAGCTTGCGGGCGTGGGACCACCAGAAATGACCGATGGCGACGAGTTTCCATGGCTTTGCCACGGCCGTCAGCGGGGTCGTCGGTCGACCGAGATCGCCGAGGGCCTCGCACTCGGCCTTCGCCGCTTCTCGGCAGGCCTCGAAGAGGGCGGGGAGCGTGTCCCGTTCCGATGAAGGCAATTCCTCCAGCACTTTGCGATGTCGGGCACGGATGATTCCGGCGGCGTCCGACCAGGGAGCGAGGGCTTCGTGCACCACGTCGCCATGGGTCACCAGCAGTCCGCCGGCGGCAAGCAAGAGGTGGCGTCGCTTCGTGATCTCGGGGTCGTGATTTCCCGCGAGGACCAGGAGTTGCGTTCCGGATCTTCGGCAACGTGCACGAAGTCCTTCCAGTTCGCGGACCGCATCTTCAGCCCAGGTCCTGACGTGAAGTTCGGCGACATCTCCGTTGATGACCAGGGTTGAAGCCGCGTCGATCAGGGGAGCGATCTCCTCGGACCGTTCGGTCATGCCGGTTCGCCCCAGATGAAGATCGGAGATCACGAGCACCGGTCGATCATCCCCATCGGACGGATTCATGAAAGGAGGTCGAGGTCCTCGCCCTCCTCCTTGCTCTTGGTTTCATCCGAGCAACGACTCCGGGCCCCGGGACCGAACCGGATGGCGTTCTTTCCGTTCCGCTTCGATTCCATCGCCAGGCCGTCGGCGTGTCGGAGGAGCGTGGTGCCGTCATGGCCGTCCCACGGGAAGGTCGCCAGTCCGGCGGAGATGCTCAGGGATCCCTCGGCGTCCAGGCCCAGTTGCGGAAAGCGAAGTTCGCAGACCTTGGCCTGAAAGCGGTGGGCGATGTCCTCGACGGATTCCGGGGGGACGGATTGTTCGTTTCGCGGGCCATCGGTGTCGCTGAAGATCACCACGAATTCGTCGCCACCGATTCTGAAGACATGGTCGCCGCGCCGGATGGTGCAGCGAAGGAGGTCGACGGTCTGCCTCAGGACTTCGTCCCCGGCGTCATGGCCGTAGCGATCGTTGTAGGTCTTGAAGTTGTCGATGTCGAAGACCATCAGGGTCACGATTCGACGTTCCCGTCCCGCATTCTCAAGTGTCTCTTCGGCGATTCGCTCGAAAGCACGCCGATTTCCCGCGGTGGTCAACTCGTCGGTCTCGGTGAGCATTTCGAGCTCACGAACGCGGCGTTCCATACCCATCCAGGTGGAAAGCCAGACCGACCACGGAATCAGATCATCGGATCCGACCGTCGAGGAGACGAGGGTCGCGATGTGTTCGTCCTGGTGCACGATCGGTGCGGTGGCGCGGACATCGTTTTCATCCGCCTCGTCCGGAAGCAGGAGATGGATGTCGCTGGTCCCGAGATGGGCTCGGATCATCGAGAGGCTGATGGACCGGAAACTCCCGTCGTCCGCGATCACCGCCTGGACGAGATGCACATCGCCGAGGTTTTCGGCGGTGTCGAGTGATGTTGAATCGGAGTCGACGAAGGGCGTCGGATCGAAGTCCGGTTCGGGCGTGGGATCAGCGGAGCCGGCGATGGCCTCCTCGACCCGCGGGTTTCCAGTGGCCGTGATCTCCGAACGGGGGCTGGCAGGCTCGAACCCGGCCGGACGGACCGATCGCGGAGCGTTTGAATCCGATTTCCTTGGAAGTCCGGCCTCCCGACTCAGACCGAGCGCACGTCGCAATCGATTCGGAGAGCTCGGGATCTCGATGGCGTCGTCGAAACCTTCGGCCAGTGCATTGTCGATGGCGTCCTGACGACCGGGAGGCACCAGGAGGACCATTCGAACTCGAGCGTCACCGATCTGGAACGCATCCACGATCCGTCGGGCGGAATACTCGGGAATCGTCACGGGAATCAGAACCGTGTCGACCTCTTCGTGAGCACGGGCGAGGCCGACGGTGCCGACAGCCTCGAAGATGTCATCCACGGTCTCGGTTCGTTCCGGCGCAAGCTCGCGGACCAGATCGAAGGTGTCGTTGTGACCGGCACCGCTCTGAATCAGGAGGATCCGGCCCTGGCCGCGTCCGGGCTGGGTTGAGATCGTGTTCGTGGTGGTCATGGCTTGGAAGAGCCTCCATCGGAAGGGGCCTGATCGTCTTCCTCGAAGTCATCGTAGAGGTCGAGAAGGTCCTGCAGCTCATCCTCGGTCAGTGACGCCGGATCATGGTCCGCGTCCGGGGCTTCGGGCGGTTGGTTGACGGGCGGGGCGGTCGTCTCTGAAATTGCTCCCGGCGACCCGTCCTCCGGCGCCGCGTTTTCGTCGTTTGATTCCCCGGCGTAGATCTCGATCGCGATTCGTTCCGTGCAAACCCAGATGCCCACGGCCGGCATGAGTTGGCGAATCGACTCGAAGAGGGGGGAAAGATCCCGCCATGATTCTCGGTTCACGACTACGAGAATGGTTTGCTCGGGCTCGCCGGGCGACCACTCGGACCTCATTCGGCGTCCCCGCTCGAGTGAGGCCAGCCGGGCAAGGGCGGTGAGCGGGTGCTCGGCCCGAATGATTTCGTGGGCGGTATCCGGCTGGTCTCCCAGGAGATTGACCAGCGGCTGAGGAGGGTGCTCGTTCGGCGCGACGAGAATCACGCACCGCTTGGTCACGGCATTTTCGTCCATCGGGTTTGAAAGGTCCGCCGTCACGTTGATCTCGCTCTTTCGCGAGTCTAGCACCGGTCCCGCCTGATGCCTGCCGAACCGCAAGAGAGCCGACTTGGAACTGGAAGTGGCCTTGCTATCGGAACCTCCGAGGCGAAGAAAACGCCTGGAGCGGATGGGGCCCTGTGGAACATGAGTCATCCGCGACCTCGCTCGGCTTCTTGGACCAGGGCTGCGAAGACCTGGCGGCCGACACCCTCATCCTCGGTTCGCTCTGGATGCCACTGGACGCCGATCACGTGGCGTCGAGTCGGGCAGCTGATGGCTTCGATGACACCATCAGGGGCGGTCGCGACGATCTCAAGGCTTCCGGCATCCTCGAGGGCCTGGCGATGGTGGCTGTAGACCAGCCCATCGAATT
>CAJWFU010000295.1:0-4140 GCA_913031315.1 uncultured Phycisphaerae bacterium
CCTTGCCGTCGATCGTGGTGGCTCCTTTTCCAGCCCTGATGCAGGGCATACCCGAGGTCGATGACCTGAACGATCGATTGCGGGTGATCCGTGAAGGAGACACCATCGATCCCGCGGCCCTCGCGTCATGGCTTGGTGATGCGGACTGGACGAGAACCGACGTCGTGGAGAATCCCGGTGAGTTCGCGATTCGAGGCGGACTCATCGATCTCTTTCCTCCCGGCGGGGCGATGCCCGTCCGGCTGGATCTCTTCGGTGACGAAGTCGAAAGGCTCCACGAGATCGATCCTGCCTCTCAGGTGAGTGACCGGCGAATCGATTCCATCGAACTGGTCGGGGCGACCGAAGGTCTCCTGGCCGCAGGATCGGCGGCATTCGCCGGCATGCTGCCGAAGACCACGACCGTGGTGCTGGCCGAACTCGGCGAAATCGTCGAGCAGGGGCGTGGGTACTGGGAACGGGTCCGAGAGGCAGGAGGGGTCGAGGGGCCACCGGCGACGCTTGCCGCCCTGCGGAAAGGCTCTCGCTGTCTCCTCGATGTCAACGAGTTCTCTGCGAGTCAGGTGGAGGGGAGGGCGGTCTCGCTGGCACCGGCGCCACTTCCTCCGTTCCCCGAGGAAATCGGAAAAGCGTTCGACGAATTGCTGGAACTCGCCCTCGAGGACGAGGTTGCATTGGTCTGTTCCACCGAAGGCGAATTCGATCGAGCGAAGGAGATCCTCGACCGTCGCCGGTTGGTCGAAGCACCGGGGGCGGACCGGATTCGGATCGAGCGGCGTCATCTGCATCGAGGCTTTCGTTGGGCGAATGAATCGGATGGCCCGGGAATCGCGGTGGTTCCGTTCCACGAGATGCTGAACCGATGGGGTGTTCGGCGCCGGGGTGGAGGGGCCGCCCGCGGGGGTGCCAGTCGTCAGGAATTCCTGCGGTTCGAGCCGGGCGATCTCGTGGTGCACCGCGAGCAGGGCATCGCTCGATTCGTGGGATTGCGGACGTTGGCCAAGGACGATGGCCCCGACCGGGAGGTGATGACGCTGGAGTTCGATGCGGGTTCACACCTGCACGTGCCGCTCTCCAGAATCGAATTGATTCAGAAGTACGTCGGGGCGGGCAGCACCAGCGACCCCGGGCTTTCGACCCTCGGTGGCCGGCGTTGGCAGCGTCAGAAAGAGAAAGTCACGGATGCGGTTCGTGATCTTGCGGGGGAGATGCTTCGGGTGCAGGCGGCCCGAACCGCGACCCCGGGCATTCGATTCCCGGCGGACACCGATTGGCAGCGGGATTTCGAGGCGGAGTTTCCGTACGAGGAGACGGAAGATCAGGTCTCCGCGATCGCCGCGGTCAAACGTGACATGGCTTCAAGCACCCCGATGGATCGTCTGATCTGTGGCGATGTGGGTTTCGGAAAGACCGAGGTCGCGATTCGGGCGGCCTTCAAGGCGGTGGAGTTCGGCCAGCAGGTCGCGGTCCTGGTGCCGACCACCGTGCTTGCAGAGCAACATGAACGAACCTTTCGAAATCGATTCAAGGCGTATCCGTTTCGAATCGAGTCGATCAGTCGGTTCAAGTCGAGGGCGGACGAGAAGGAGATCCTGAAGGATCTCGCGGCGGGCCGGGTCGACGTGCTGATCGGAACGCATCGGATTCTCTCGCAGGACGTTCGATTTCAGGACCTCGGCCTGGTCGTGATCGATGAGGAGCAGCGTTTCGGGGTGGAACACAAGCAGAAACTGCTCGCGGCTCGGACGGTGGCGGATGTCCTCACGTTGAGCGCGACGCCCATTCCCCGCACGTTGCACATGGCGATGCTGGGCCTTCGAGACATTTCGAACCTGACCACCGCGCCCCTGGACCGTCGGGCGATCGTGACCGAAGTGGTGCCTTGGAACGTACGGCGTCTGACGCAGGCGATCCGCCGCGAGCTTGCTCGGGAAGGCCAGGTATTCGTCGTTCACAATCGGGTCCACGACATCGAGTCCTTCGCGGACGAGATCCAGAAACTGGCGCCCGACGCCCGGGTGATCATCGGCCACGGGCAGATGTCCGATCAGGAACTCGAGAAGGTCATGCTGGCCTTCATTCGTCGTGAAGCGGACATTCTGGTCAGCACCACGATCATCGAGAGCGGGGTCGACATCGCCAGTGCGAACACCATGATCATCCACGATGCTCATCGTTTCGGTCTTGCCCAGTTGCACCAGCTTCGGGGCCGGGTCGGCCGCAGCCGTCATCGTGCGTACTGCTACCTTCTGCTTCCCGAGGAACGCCGGATGACCGAGGACGCCCTGCGGCGTCTGAAGGCGATCGAGGATTACTCGATGCTCGGCGCCGGCTTCCGGATCGCGATGCGCGACCTGGAGATTCGGGGTGCCGGAAACCTGCTGGGCTCGGAACAATCCGGGCACATCGCCGCCGTCGGATACGACATGTACTGTCGTCTTCTGGAGGATGCGGTTCGCGACATCACCCGCGAACGGCGAGTGGTGGCTGCGGACACGATCGTGGACATCGGTCTCGAGGGGTCGATCCCCAAGGGCTACATCCCGAACGACCAACGCCGCATGGACGCCTACCGGCGGATCGGAGAGGCGGATCTCTTCACGCAGATCGATGGAGCGGTCAGCGACATGAAGGCTGCCTACGGGGATCTTCCCCGGAGCGTGGCCCGGCTGGTCGAGATGGCGGAGATTCGTCTGGCTTCCGCGCTCATCGGGGTTCGGAATCTCTTCGTGAAGGATCGTGACGTGATTTTTCGAAGTTCGGCGCCGGCCAGTCTGCAGGCTGCGCTCGACGGGGTGAACGGAACGGTACGAATGATCGCGCCGGATGGTGCCGGCGGTACGGTCGAAGCGACGGAAGGAGCGGAGGTCGAAATCTACTTCCGACCGCCCGCGAATTTCCTCGAGCCGTCGAGTCTGGCCACTGTCCTCCGGCGTCGTCTGCGGCGGCGGGCGGAGCGCGAGATGGCTGCAGCGTCAGCCGCCCGGGATGCTCCCGATTCTGTGGCATCCTGAGGACCACCCGTCGGTGGGACCCGGGACGCCGCATCGGCCCGCCGGGTGAATGGTTCGGCTGGACGTTGAATTTAATGGGGGTCTTTCGAACGGACCGTCCGGCTCGTCATGCCCTCGGTGTGGAACACGCTCGAGACCGACACGACGATGCCCGGCAGCCTCGCAAGAATGAGGCGGCCGGGCATCGGAGGTTTCGCGTGCCGTTCGTTTGAAGCGTCAGGCTGCGACCGGGATCCAACCATCGCAATGGCTGGTCGGGTTGACCTGGAGGTGTCGGGCGGCGTTGTCGGGTGCGGTGCAGCCGGCGATCACCGTGGCCGAAGCCTCGGGATTGACTCGAATCTGTACCAGCTGTTGTTCTGGAATCCCGTCACCGAAGTGATTGCAGGTTCCACAGGATGCGTTTTCGTGCTTCGACATGAGTCGACTCCATGTTTCAAGGCGTGAAGAGGGGCTTTCCCTCCTTCACTGTTACGTGCGAAACCGGGTCTTGTCACGCATGATTCGCCCAGAATGTCGAACATGAGTCTGAGACTCAATAACAGCAAGCCGGTGATCGGTCCGCGGCGAGCCTGATGAGCGGGTGGTGAGGGTCACGGCGCGGGATTTGGATTGCAACCCCGTCCCTGACTTTCTCGGACGTCACGGCGTCATTCGTTCGGAGAATCCGGAAGGTCGCCCTTGAAATACTCGGTGTCGTCTCCGGCGTCCGCCTGAAGTCTTTTCAGGATCTCTCTGGCTTTCTCGACCTGTTCCCCGTCGTCGACCCAGACCGTCACGGTGGGGCGTGCAAGGCCGGGGATCGCCCCGAGGGTGCCGGGTGACATCATGTCGGTGCTGCGGGCCGAGATGCCCTCGGCTTCGAGTTCTTCGAGGAGCCGGGCGGCGACGATCGGAGGAAGGGTTGCGACTTGTTCCACGCGGATGGCCTTTCTGCGAATCAGGTCACGTCGGCGATTGAAGTACGGGGGGATCCGATTCAATCACGGATGCGACGGGGGATCGAGGAATGAAACCGGGGCTGAGAGATCGAACCGGGTTGGGGCTGTTCTCGGCCAGATAATAAAACCCCGCTCCTGCATGCGGGAGCGGGGAACGGACAGGGCGGGATTCGAACCCGCGGTAC
>CAJWFU010000296.1:0-4140 GCA_913031315.1 uncultured Phycisphaerae bacterium
GCCGAAGACGACGTGGCCCTGCCATTCCTTGTCGGGGCCGTGGAAACGAAGGGTCGGACTGTTGCGGTAGTCGTCGCCGTTGGTGTTGCCGTCCCTGACGCCGCGGTTCCCCAGAACGACCTTCGAACTGTCGTTGGTGTTTCGCCAGGTGTAGTTACGGCGATCACCCGACATCATGCTGTGGGCGTAGGAGGTGTGGGCTCGACCGTAGGGTGCGGGGCGGTCGATCTTCGCTCGGAAGATCTCGTTGGCTCCGCCCTGGGGCTGGGCGCCGGGCTGGACGCTTCCCGGATCGGCTTCGTCGCCCATCCAGTAGGTGTCGGAGGCCGGGTCATAGGCGCCGTATTCGTAGGCCGTCGAGTCGTCTTCCGAATCGGAACCGTACTGCGAGATGATCGCGCTGGATTCCACCGGGCTGATCGGCAGGTCGACGTTGAAGTATTCCTGGGCGATCATCGAGGAGTACAGGTGGCCGGTCGAGTCCTTCTTCCAGTTCTGGGGGCCCTTGCCGGGCACGCGGCCGAGCTGCGGGTGGGTGTACCGGTTGATCCGACCGGGCATCGGGAGATAACCCCCGGGATCGGTCTCGGCGAAGATCATGAACGCCTTGTGAATCTGGGCAAGCTGGTTCGAATCCTTGACCGTTCGAGCGGAGGCCTGGGCCTTCGCCAGAGCGGGCAGGAGGAGTCCGATGAGGAGCGCGATGATCGCAATGACCACGAGCAGCTCCACGAGCGTGAATCCGTTTCGCTTTCGCATGGGTAATGGCCTCCAATGAGCCGTGGGGGAGTGGAATCTCTTTGAGCCGACGTACGGCGGAATTTCGAGATCGAGTACTTCGAGACGCCGGCTGATGCGACGGGATCGACGGGGCAGAATGGCGTCGGGTGACTCGGTGTCCTCACCAGGCCTTTTCGGAACCAATCGAAAGGCGGTGGGGGCTCGGATCTGGATCGACGCCCTGAACGGGATCCGGATCTACGAAAGCGACGTTTCACGCCATCTCAAGCGGGGCTCGAGGAGGCTGCTTGATGCCGGTGAGGCCATCATGCATGCAGGGTGACGATTGCCAGGGGTCCTGAGTCAGATCTCCGTGCCGGTTCTGAGAACCAACAGTGAAGACTCGACCGAGGTGATCATCATGGCTCCAGGCGTGAGGAGGCTGCTGGTTGAGCAGAGCATCCGAATGCGAGGAGGGTCCGAATGATCTCGGGCCGACCGTTCACCAACGCCGAAATCAAAACAGGTTTGATCCGGGTCGGAATGTCCTGGGCGGCGGCTCATGAAGGCCGGCAAGCCGGCGAATAAGAGCGGGGTGAGCGAGGAGGGTCGGCGAATGATGAAAAGGTGCCGACCTTGTGTTTGGTGCGTGCTGGAATTCCAGACGCCCAGAGCTCGAACGACGATCGAGATGATTCGATCGAAGAAGGACCTGCCGCGGCCCAGAGGTTGTCACCGTCCAAGAACAGACGGACGGCTGTAGGGTATTCCGCTCGAAGGTGGTGTCAAGTTCCCCCGCTTGGCAGGAATCATCGAATTTCCTTCTTTCGTCTCGCTTCTCGGACGTGGAATATTGGTTTCGGTACCGTTTGGGAGCCCGTTCGGGCCATCGCCCCGCGTCCCGAAGACCTCATATTTTTCGGACTCGAACCATTTTCTCCAGTGAGCCTTTCGATGAGCAGCATCCAGGACCGTCTTTCTGACCTTGGAATCATTCTTCCCGACCCACCGAGGCCGGTCGCCTCGTATGTGCCGGCGGTTCGTATCGGGCCGATGCTGGTCATCAGCGGTCAATTGCCGTTTCGCGATGGTGAATTGGTCGCGACCGGTCCGGTCCCTTCCGCGGTTTCGTTGGAGACGGCGATGGACGCGGCCCGCTGCTGTGCCATCAATGGCCTTGCGGTGGCAAGGCAGGCTCTCGACGGTGATCTCGAGCGAATCCGACGGGTGGTTCGGCTCGGGGTGTTCGTGCAGAGCGATGACCGATTCGACGCTCAGCCGAAGGTTGCCAACGGGGCCAGCGATCTGATGGTCGAGGTTCTCGGGGAGGCCGGCCGGCATGCGCGTGCGGCGGTCGGGGTCAACGCACTGCCTCTCGACACCACGGTCGAAGTCGAGTTCACCTTCGAGGTTGCGTGAGCTGATCCGCGTGGATCTCGGTCGTCTCGGAGATCAATTCGCCTGGCCGGATATCCACGCCAG
Source organism: uncultured Phycisphaerae bacterium (assembly GCA_913031315.1). GTDB lineage: Bacteria > Planctomycetota > Phycisphaerae > Phycisphaerales > SM1A02. The sequence continues at coordinate 2,203 of CAJWFU010000296.1, forward strand.
TAGGGCGAGATTGACGAGGAGGCTGATCGAGAGGCCGGCGATGACGGCCATCGTCAGGCCGCTGGATTGCCCTCGGCCTCCGGCCGCGGGCACGACCACGGCAGGCGAGGTCGGCTCTCCGTCTGCGGCCATGCCCGAAACCATGGACGCAAGATCGATGGAACCGCCCGCATGCCGTGGCTTCTGCGCCTGTTCGACCAGTTCGAGATCATCAAGGAGTTCGGCGGCATTTCGGTACCGGTCCGAAGGATCCTTGGCGAGCATCATCTCGATCACCTGCGCGAGCCCGCTGGAAATCCCCGGATTGAGGTGGTCGGGAGCCACCAGCGGCTCCTTCAAATGGCGGTGCATCACCTCGGAAGGGTTCTTCCCTTTGAATGGGACCGACCCCGTGACCATGTGGTAGAGGGTGGCGCCGAGGCCGTAGATATCCGCTTGTGGCCCGATGTCCACCTTGCCTCGGATCTGCTCGGGTGAAATGTAGAACGGCGTTCCGAATGCTCTTCCGGCTTCTGCTTCCGCGGCATCCTTGTCGCTGAGGGCGCGGGCAAGTCCGAGGTCGGCGAGTTTCACCAGGCCGTCCTTGGTGATCATGATGTTCTTCGGCTTGATGTCTCGATGGATGAAGCCGCGGTCATGGGCGTGGCGGAGGGCCGAAGCGACCTGTTTGGTCACGGAGATCGCCTGAGCCTCGTCGAATCGCTTCTCGGCGACGATTCCGTCGTACACCGTCTCTCCGTCGACGTATTCCATGACGAAGTAGTGATGCTCTCCGGAATTCCCGACGTCATAGGCGGCCACGATGTTGGGATCGTTGAGCCTCGCCGCCGCTCGCCCCTCTTTCTGGAAGCGGGCGATGAAGTCTGCGTTGTCGCTGTACCGCCGTGGCAGAACCTTGATCGCCACGTCACGATCGAGTGAGAGTTGGCGGGCCAGAAAGACCGTCGCCATCGCGCCCGATCCCAGCTTCCGCACGATTCGGTACCCCGGTATCCGTTGGGTGCTTCGCTCGGATTCGATCTCGGAGCGGACCCGATCCATCTGGGTGCTGGTGACGAAGCCCGCGTCCAGCAAGTGGTCGGCCAGACTCGCGTCGGGATCGGTATCCCGGTGGTTCATCGCCTGTTGGAGCTCGGAATCGCTCACCAACCCACGTTCGACCACCACGCGGCCGAGCATGGTGTCGAAACCACCTCCGGCGCGACTGCCACTGGCGGCCGGTTGCTCACCGGACTTGGCGGGGTTGGTGGGGTTGGATGGTTCTTCGGGCACCGTGTCTCTTCAGTAAGGAACGCAAAGGGGGACCGGATACTCTGTCCCCTTCTCGGTCATTGTGTCAAGCCATTCCCCGACTCGGGGACGATCCGGCTGAATGACTTCGGAGGTTCCAGATCAACGTCTTTCCGGCCCTTTCAAGGTCCGTTTCGATGACCATACAGGTATTTTCGTGACTGTTCCGCCTCAAGGCACCATCATCCTCGCCAGCCAAAGTCCACGCAGGCTCGATCTGCTGAGATCGGCGGGCTGGAATGTGGACCCTCGGCCACCGGCCATCGATGATGGAAAACTTGAAATCGAAACGGAGGATCCTGAAACGATGGTTCTCTCCCTCGCCTGGTTCAAGGCGGCGCAGCTGGGGCCCCCGGCCGATGCTTTCGCATCGATCGCCGCGGACACGATCTGCGTGGCGGCCGGCCGAATTCTCGGAAAACCGGCAGACCGGGCACAGGCTCGTGAAATGCTCGGGCTGCTTCAGGATGGTGCTCATCAGACCCTCAGCGGGGTCTGCATCGTGCTGAGGAACGGTGAGCGTCGCTTCATGGTCGATGCGGCCCGGGTTGAAATCGGGGAATTGGATCCGCTGGCGATCGAGGGCTATCTCGATGGCGACCAGTGGGGCGACAAGGCGGGGGGCTACAACCTGGCGGATCGGCAGGC
>CAJWFU010000297.1:0-4121 GCA_913031315.1 uncultured Phycisphaerae bacterium
TGAGAGCCTCGGAGATCCGCCGTTCCAGAATCCGATGCTTTTCGAGGCTGCGAGAGGTCGCCAGAAGTCGCTCGCCCCGTTCGACCGCGAGAATCGTGGGCAGGAACGCGGTGGCGGCATCTCGGAGGAGATGTTTCACCTTCGCGGATTCGGTCGGCTCGATGCTCGTGATCAGGGCGTGTTCGGTATCGAGCCGGAGGCCGAGCAATTCGCCTTCGGCTCCGGCCTGGAGCGGTTCATCGGAGATCGAGGCGAAGACGTCGGCGCTGATTGCGGCCGCCGCTTCGAGGGTGAGACGATCGCCGCCGAGGTGACGGACCTTCGCCGTGTCATCCGTCGAGACGATGGCGACGCCATGAATGCAGGTCCCGGTGTTTTCGTTCGCCAGTTCGAGGATCACCCGGGCAAGACGTTCGGGCCAGGTTTCCTCGTGGTCATGGCGCAGGACTTCGGCGGCGGCTGCCAACAAAGAGTCCACGGACCGTTGCGGAGGTTTGGAGCCTTGGAAATGATCTCCCGGGGGAATCATCGTCATCATCATCCCATATCGACGGCTTCGAAGCCAGTGGCGTTTCCCGGAGTGATGGCGGCGAGGTGGCGTCCGGTCGCGCCGCGATCTCGTCGGTGGCTGAAGAATCGGAACGAGGATGCGGTGCACTCCGGAGCGCCATCCACGAGAGATTCTCGGACGCCGGCCGCGATGACCCGGAGGCACGTCGCTCGATGCAGGTCGGCGTGAGGCCGGGGCGATCGAGACTGCACCGCGGCAGCGAGGCCGGAATCCCGCATCGCGGCCGCCACTTCGAGACCGATTTCAAAACGCTCGACTCCGATGGCAGGTCCGATCGCCACGTGAAGATCATCGATTCGAGATCCACGACGACTCATCTCCTCGATCGCCGCTGCGGGGGCGTCGGCGACCAGGCCCCGCCAGCCCGCATGAACCGCGGCCACGCGTCCGCTGCGAGGGCAGGCCAGAAGAATGGGGACGCAATCCGCGGTTCGAACCGCGGCCATCCGCACCACCCGGTCGTCATCTTCCAGAGGTTCCGCGATCACGATGTCCGCTTCCGCCGTGTTCGCTGACTGGACATCGGTGATCGCGGCGCCGTGCACCTGTCTGGTCGTGGCGAGGCGCCCTCCTGGAGCCACGGCGGCCGAGAATCTCTCCAGATCATTCCGGAGGACTTCCGCGCGGGTTCCCAGATGACTCGAACCGGCAGACGAGAGATCCAGAGGGCGACCTTCGGGTCCCACGGCGGTCGAAAAAGCGTGCGGAACCCCGATCGACGCGAGGAGGGTCGATCGGAGGAGGATCATGCCGCCTTGACCTGCCTCTGGCCGGAGTTGATTCATGAAAGGGGTACCAGGGGCTTGAGCCACCTTGAAGGTTTCCTAGACTGGTCAGGATGAAGCATGTCTTGAAGATCGGCTTGATGTCGCTGGCGACCGTCGTTTCCACCACGAATGCATCGCCTCCATCGTCGCTGGACCCCCGTCCGCTGATCAATGATGAATTCGAATTGATCGAGGGCGGGACGACCGAGCGAAGTGAATTCGCGGGCGTTCCCGATGGCTGGACGTTGGTTGGGGACCGGATGCAGGGCGTGTCCCTGTGGCGTCCATCCTCGGGTGACGGAGGCCGCGCCGAGTGGTTCGACGGTCTCGTGTTGTCGATCGAGGCGGACGGTGGAAAGGCCGGAATCGACCAGCGTTTGAGTCGAAACTCGGAGGCCGGAGACGTCCTTCGAATCGGTTTCGGCCTCGGGTCCCGTGGAGAGGAACGGGGTCGCGTCGGCGTCTCCCTGGTCGACGCCGATGGGCGGGTGATCACGAAAGATACGACGACCGAGACCGGAGACGAAGGGGCGGCCGGTTGGCGGCGTCATTTCGTCGATCTGACGATTCCCGACGACGCGGTCTTCCGCAACCCGCTCGAGATCAGATTCCAGAACGTCGCCCGGACGGATCCGCCCGCTCGCGGCACGGCCTTGCTCGACAAGATCTCGGTCGCCGCGCTGGTCCCCGATGAAGACGGGTTCGCCGCCCTGTTCAACGGCAAGGATCTGACGGGTTGGATCGGGAACACCAAGGGGTACGGGGTCGAGGGCGATTCCATTCGGACCTATCCGGACCGTGCGGGTGGGAATCTCTACACCGCCGACGAGTTCGATGATTTCGTCTTCCGCTTCGCCTTCAAGGTTCCGCCGGGCGCGAACAATGGCATCGCGGTCCGGGCCCCGGCGACCGGGGATGCCGCCTACCAGGGGATGGAGATCCAGGTGCTGGATAACAGCCATCCCAAGTACGCCGGGCTGGCACCCTGGCAGTTTCATGGCTCGATCTATGGCATCGCCGCCGCCCGTCGAGGGTTTCAGGCCCCTCCGGGAGTGTGGAACCTGGAAGAAATCCGCATGGAAGGGCGTAAAGTGAGGGTGATTCTGAACGGAGCCATCATCACGGAGGTCGACCTCGATGATTCCACCCGGGATGGGACATTGAGCGGACGGCCTCATCCGGGAGCATCCCGGAAGCGAGGTCACATCGGATTCTGTGGCCACGGCGACGTGGTTCACTTCAAGGATCTCCGTCTTCGGGATCTTTCTGGAACCTGAATCCGATTCGCTCGGTAGCATCAGGGTCCGGGTCTTTGTTGAGTGCACATTCCAGACATGAGCCCGGCGGGAAAGCCGCCGACATTCGAGGAGTAAAACCATGAGTTCGCCGATTCTTCCCGCGTCTCTCGCCGGTCGACGCACGTTCATCAAATCCGCGGCTGCCGCAGGGGTGGTCCTGGCCGGATGGAAGCCGACCCTGGGTCAGGGCCGGGCTCTTCAAAAGCTCAATGTCGCTTCGATCGGCGTCGGTGGCATGGGCACGACCGACCTCGCCCAGATCGCCTCGCATCCCGAGGTGGCCATCGTGGGGCTGTGCGACACGGACTCCAACAACCTCGGCACGGCGAAGAAGCTGCATCCGGGTGCGAAGACCTTCGCCGACGGCCGCGAGATGTTCGAGAGCCTTGGCGACGGGGTTGACGCGGTTTCGATCACCACCCCCGACCACATGCACGCGATCTATGCGATGACCGCGATGAACAACGGCAAGCACGTCTATTGCCAGAAGCCGCTTGCCTGGTCGGTTCAGGAAAATCGCGTGCTCGCCGCTGCCGCGGCTGCAAATCCCGAACTCGCCACCCAGATGGGTACTCAGAACGCCTCCCGGCCCATGAAGCAGCGATGCATGAAGTTCGTGCGGGATGGAAGTCTCGGCAAGATCAAGGAAGTCCACGCTTGGAGCGACCGGCCGATCTGGCCTCAGGGCAATCCCCGACCCGAAGGTTCGGATCCGGTGCCGGCGTCGCTTTCCTGGGATCTCTGGCTTGGGGTCGCCCCCGAGCGGCCGTACAAGAACAACGCCTACCACGCGTTCGCGTGGCGAGGGGTGCGAGATTTCGGATGTGGCGCCCTCGGCGACATGGCGTGTCACATCGTCGATGCGGCCTTCCAGCCGCTGGATCTGGGTGACCCGACTTCCGTGATCTGTGAAGCGACCGATTGCACCGATGACCAGTTCCCCTCGAAGGAAGTGGTGAAGATGACGCTCGCAGGAAACAAGCACTCCGATGGAGAGCCGATTCCCTTCACCTGGTACGACGGCAAGATGCTTCCCGAAGCTTCTTCCATGGGTCTTCCCGCCGACTTCTCACTGCCACAGAACGTGGTGGTCATCGTCGGCGAGAAGGGTGCTCTCATGGTGCCTCAGGGTGGTGACGGCTACGCCTACTTCCGCAAGGGCAAGCAGCGTGCGATGGAAATGCCCCAGGCCCGTGGAGGCAGCCACTGGCACCTCTGGGTGGATCGTGCTCGCGGAGGCGATCAGCCCTGCCTCACGCCCATCGAGTACGGCGGCCGGGTCTCCGAGACTCTGGCGATCGGCGCGATCGCGAGTCGATTCCCGAACCAGCCCCTGGAGTGGGACGCCAAGAGCATGAGCTTCCCGGCGAGCCCCGAAGCGACGGCCCACGTCGCTCGCAAGTATCGCCCGGGTTGGGAAGTCAAGGGCCTCGGCTGATCCTCGGCGAGAGGACGTCGGCCTCGATCAGGACGGCCGCCGAGAGG
>CAJWFU010000298.1:0-4113 GCA_913031315.1 uncultured Phycisphaerae bacterium
GGCCGAAGCGATCGTGGCCCGTATCGAAGCCGATCATGCGGCCCGCATGGCGGAAGTCGCCGCCGAACGACGGTCGCTGGAAGCCGATCAGCAGCGATTCCGCGAGTTGACCGAACGAACCCGGGACGCGGATTTCGCAAAGACCGTGACGGATCTCGAAGAGATGAAGATGGACACGGCGTTCAGCATCATTCAGACCTGGTGGGCGAACGATGAGCATCGCACGCTGGTGATCGACGTGCTGGCCTCCATGGATACGGCACGCCGAAATTCGCTGCTCGGCGAGTTCGTGGATGTCGGGCGGCAGGATGTGGCAGCGGAATTGCAGTTGGCACTCCGTGACCGGACCGCGATGGCCGGATCCAGAACGGAGTCTGCCGATGCCCAGCTCGACGACAAACAAGCTTCCCGTGGTGGGAATCGACCTGTTCAAGGCCCCGGCGGGTCGCGGAACGGGGTCGGCACCTCCTGACGGACCCCCGTTCGAGGAGGCTCTGAAGCAGGCGGTTCCTGCAGGCATGAATCGTACGGAGCGCGAAAACCGCGCTGAAGACGGCCCCCGTGACCGATCCCGCAACCGAGCGGACGAATCAGGGTCTCAGGCCATGTCCGCTGATGAATCCGGAGATGTCCGGGAGCAGGCCGAAGACGAGAGATCGTCCGATCAGCCCGCCGTGGGCGAAGAACCGCAGGATCCGATCGAGTATTCGGTGGAGGCCATGCGGCCGACCACGATTCTCACGGGCCTCGAATCGTCGGAAACCATGAACGGAGCCCAGGGCGCGATCCTGACGGCGGAAGAAGCGGGAGTCGTCATTTCCGACGGCCGACGCCTTGCGGGGACGTCCGGATCCCAGGGTGGCTCGGAGGCGATGAACCGTTCGTCTGCCGATGCGGCCCTTGAATCAGCGCGGACGACGGCTGAAACTCGGACCGCGACGCCCCCTGGCTCGTCCACCTCGTTCGGTTCGGGCGAATCGGTTCGTCCGGTGGCGACGCCGGTCCCGCAATCAACCCCGCAGCGTGTCGACGCCGGGGTGGACCCAGGATCGATTCGTCTTCCGGAATCGATGAACGAGTCGAAGGCATCGGTCGCCTCCGGGACGACCCGGACGCCGGATTCAACCCTCGAGACCATCGCTCCAGGGTCCGCGACCAGTCGATCGGGCGACGGACGGATGGTTCTGCCGGAGGGATTTCAAGCGGTTCCTGCGGGTTCCGCTCGACCAGCCTCCGAGCGAGGGCGATCGACGTCATCCTCCGCATCTCCCGTCTCCAACGATGAGCAGGCCGCTCGTCCCGCGGCCGTGGCCCGGGCCGAAACCGTGAATGCCGCGATCCGGGCCGCCCGGGCGGAAGGTCAGGTGGGAGAAGTCACCGTCGCGGCCCCGTCCGCCGCGGGTACGACCGCCGCCCGCGGGGGCATGGAAACGGCGCAGGGAATGCCGGGACAAGCGGCCGGTCTTGCGCCGAACCAGGACGCCGAAGGTGGTGGGAGAACGATGCCGGGCGTGGGGCGAGGCCTCGACGCGCTGGCTCGGCAGCGGGGGGGAACCCTCACGATGCGTCTGGATCCGCCTTCTCTGGGCCATTTGAAGCTCGAAATGAAGATGGATGGTGCCCGGGTGACGGTCTTGATGACCGCCGCCAGTGACTCGGCACGGTCCTTGCTTCGGAACAACATGGGTTCGCTTCGGCAAGCCCTGGAAGACCGCGGCTTCGCGGTGGACCGACTCGCGGTCGAGACCGCGGGCAAATCCTCGGAAGGGACCGGCAGTTCGCGGTCTGAAGGTCGGGGAGATGGAAACGACGCTCGCGGAGGGCAGGATGCCTCCGGCCGGCAGGATGCCGGGGACGGGCGGAGTCGAGGTCGACGCGATGACGCGTCGAATCGACGAGCAGGTCGTGGAGACGATCTGACGCGGCAGGAGGCCGCGAACTTCGGGGAGACGCTGGCCGAGGTCGCCGTCTCCGGAAACTGATTCGAGGAGTCACCCATGAGTGCCATCTCCAACAACGCCGCGAGCGTGGCCGGCGGAGCCGCCGGGACCAATCGGTTCAACGAACTGTCCTCCGAGGACTTCATGAAGATCATCTTCACGGAGCTTCAGCAACAGGATCCGTTCGAGCCCAACGATTCATCCGCCTTGCTCGAGCAGTTGAATTCGATCCGCGCGATCGAAAGCGACATCGAACTCAGTGAGAATCTGAAGGACATCGTCTTCCAGAATCAACTCGCCACCGCGGGAAACATGATCGGGAAGACGGTGGAAGGACTCACCGCCACCAATGATCGAGTGGTCGGCAACGTCTTCGCGGTGGTTCGCGAAGGCAACCAGGTCACCCTGCAGTTGGACAGCGGCTGGGAGATCCCGGCCGAGAACGTCCAGGTGATCGTCGATCCCGACAAGCTTCCCGAAGGTTGATCCTCCGTCCTCTCCCTCTCCGGAATCACGACGAACCCGATGCGAACCGATTCCCAACAACTTCTCCGACGACTCGAACCCGTGGTCAGACCCACGGGGGTCCGGTCATCGGTGAACGGACGGGAATCGATCGATCGCGCCGGCTTCGATGAACTGCTCGTTCGAGCCGAACAGGGTGATTTCGAAAGTGGACGGGACATCGATGATGGAATCCTCGAGGAACCCCTCGATGACCAGATCCGCCACCGGGTGGGTCGGATCGCCGATGCCGCGGAAGCCGCCGGACACGAGCGGATTCTCGTCATCGCCGAGGACCGGCCGATCCTGATCGAAGTTTCGGATCGTCGCGTGGATGGCGAACTCGGACGGCACGCCGGTTCCGACGAGCACCACGAGAATCTGCGGCCGATCGACGCCGCGGTCCGATTGATCTCCGTCGATCACGAACCCACCGTCAACATCAGCGGGCCTTCGGCCCGCACCATGCCCTCCGCGATCGCTGAAGCGATCCTCGCGGGTGGCCACCCCGACGCATCGAACCGTATTGAAACCGACCCGAGCCCGAACGACGCCCGCGACGACGCGGCCTGAGCCGTCCATCGCCCGGTACTGGAAGGAGTCCGAACCATGGCATCGACCACTGCTCTCTTCACTGGCCTCTCCGGCCTGATCTCCAACTCATGTCGGCTTGACGTGATTGGTAACAACATCGCCAACGTCAACACCACCGCGTTCAAGTCGAACCGGATGACGTTCACCCCGACCTTCAGTCGCAATTTCTCGCTCGGTACCGCACCGAGTGACCGAACCGGCGGCTCCAATCCGGGCCAGGTCGGCCTGGGAGTCACGGTCGCGGGAACCCAGCGGAACTTCAACAACGGGGCGATCGGTGTGACCGGCGTGGCCACCGACCTGGCGATCGAAGGCAACGGATTCTTCATCGTCAACCAGGCCGGTTCGCAGCTCTACACCCGCTCGGGCAGCTTCATCCGCAATCCCGAGAACGATCTGATCTCCCAGTCGGGCGCCAAGGTCATGGGCTTCGCGGTCGATGATCAGTTCAACGTGATCGAAGGCAACCTGGTCGAGTTGAACATTCCGGTTGGCACGATGACCCTCGCCGAGCAGACCCGGAACGTGGTCTTCAACGGCAACCTGAACGCGTCGGGCGAAGTGGCGACCACCGGGTCCATCCACGAAAGCCGGGTGTTCTACACCGATCCGGCGGGCACCATTCCGGTGACCGGTTCGGATCTGCTCAGCGGGACGATCTACGTGAGCGATGGAGCGGGTGGAATCGTCGAAGCCTTCGACGGCTCGGCCACGACCATCACTCTCTCCGGAGCCGAAAAAGGTGGCAAGGATCTCGGGACCGCGGTCTTCGAGATCACCGGAACCACGAACTTCGACGACTATGTCGCCTTCCTCGACGAATATCTGGGACTCGATTCCTCCGCGATCGGCGGGGTCAGTGATCTCAACGGTTCGGTGGCCCTGGTCAACGGAAGCGTGGTGGTCACCGGGAACGAAGGCACCGTCCAGCAGCTCGATCTGGAGACCGGGGACTTCACGGTCGACGGGACCGGACTCGGCAATCCGTTCGTGATGAGCAAGACCGGCGATGCGAACGGGGAAAGCGTCCGCACGAGTTTCGTGGTCTACGACTCACTCGGGACGCCCTTGACCA
>CAJWFU010000299.1:0-4090 GCA_913031315.1 uncultured Phycisphaerae bacterium
GACCGGGTGAAGTCATGGCCTGGTCATCGAGGTCCGATGTCGCCGTCGAGGGTGGCGCGCCGTCCGCGGCCAGGGACGGAAGGCGGTCGTCGGGATTGAGTCCGCAGACCACGGTCACCAGAATCAGGAACGTCGCGGTTGAGGTGAGGCAGAGGAATCTGGATCGGGTCATGGTCGATGGGTTCCGTACCGATGGGGCGTGGGAGTTTCCGCGGACGTCGGATCATCTATCACCGGGATGACGAGCCCCGAGTTTCCATCCGGTGGCGATCAATCACGGTTGCTTCTGATTCGTCATCGGCCTCGGCCGATTTCAGCGTCCGTCATGTCCCGATTGATCTCCAGCGATCATCCTCTCGGACTTCGCGGGAATCCTACCCGGGAATGATTTGATTCCGGCCGGTCGCTCGTCGGGGAGCTTGATGGTGAACGGCGGGTCCGACCGCCGACTTGACCCACTCGGGATCGGCAGTAATACTGGTATCATGACGCCAGTAAGCCAGCATCCTGCGGCCTCGCCCCGACAGGCCGTCCGCCGCCGAGCCCGGTTCGATCGACTGCTCGATCCCGAAATGCTCAAGGCGCTGGCAGAGCCCACGCGGGCTCGTCTGTTGTCCTGCCTTCTCAAATGTGGTCGACCTTGTTCGGTGACCGAAGTCGCTGCGTGTTGCGACATCGATTTCTCGATGGTCGCTCGCCACCTGGCGACCTTGGCGCGGGCCGGCGTGCTGTCGAGTGAGAAAAAGGGGCGGACGACCTGGTACGAGGCGGACGCCGAATCTCTCGCCCTGGTGTTCCGTGAACTCGCGGATTCGATCGACGAGCTCCGTCCGGTGGGTTGCCTGGACACCGAGTCGGGGTGTGGCTGCACGACCGTTCCGGACGCGTCTGATGCCTGAGACGAATCAGGCACGAGCGATGTTTCCCGTGAACGTCCTGATGGTCGGGAGACCCGTTTGCGCTGATGGACCTGACCGCCGTATCCGATGAATGACGATGTCGCCGCCTCGAACGAGGCCGCGGGAGAATCCCGATGACCAATTCCGATGAGCCATGTTGTGGTGGGAACGAGTGCGGTGCCAACCCGCCGGTCGATCCTGTTTCCGAGCCAGACCGGGTACGGGAATCCGTTCGCGAGGGCTACGCGGAAATCGTGCGATCCGGCCAGTGGTCCGGCGTTCGACCGGTGAACACGATGCCGGAGGAATCCCCGGATGCGGAATCGGCGAGTGAGGAGTCGACCGGTCGAATCGGGGGCGGGTGTTGTGGTCCGACCACCCTCACGCCCGCGCAGGTGGCGCGGGCTGTCGGCCATGGGGATGAAGATCTCACGGTGCTTCCGGAAGGCGCCAACCTCGGGCTTTCCTGCGGCAACCCCACCGCGTTGGCGTCGCTCGGCCGCGGCGAGGTCGTCCTGGACCCTGGCTCGGGGGCAGGCTTCGTTTGTTTCATCGCGGGACCGAAGATCGGGCCGGAGGGGCGGGTCATCGGGGTCGACATGACGCCCGAGATGCTCGGAAAGGCTGGAGCAGGGCCCGGCGGGTATCGGACCCGGAGCGGGCTCGACAACGTCCAATTCCGGCTTGGAGAGATCGAGCATCTGCCGATGGTTCGGTGGACGTGGTGATCTCCAACTGCGTGATCAATCTCTCGCCCGACAAACGACAGGTTTGGCGGGAGATCGCCAGGGTGTTGAAGCCGGGAGGTCGCGTCGCGATCTCCGACCTCGCGCTCCTCAATCCGCTTCCCGAGGAGATCCGGAGTTCGATGCTCGAAGCCGGTCTTGATTCGCTGAAACTGGTGGCCAAGCTTCAATACGTTGAAGCGATGATCAACGGGGAGGCCCCGCTCGATCGCAGGATGGCCGCATCGCTTCCCGAAGGCGCGACGGTGAATGACTTCGTGGTGAGTCTCGGCCTGGAGGCCCGATGGGGAGATCGGCCGGCCTGATCATCCCGAAGGGGATTTTCGTGCTTCAGAAAGGGTGGTCGGGGTGGTGGTCGGGTCGCTTGACTTTCGAACCTCGATGGTTACCCTCTCCGGTCCTCTTTCGCGGGCGCAGGCTCCGTCATCTGGAGCCCGAGCCCATGTCAGAGATCACCATCCGTCTACCGAGCTTTCTGCCCCTCAAGTCGAGGATCTTCGATCTTCGCTCGTCGATGAGCGGTTCCCCGAAGGCGGAGATCCTGTCCGGACTGACGGTGGCCCTGGCTCTGGTGCCCGAAGCGGTGGCGTTCGCATTTCTCGCGGGCGTGCCGCCACTCGTCGGTCTTTACGCGGCGTTCATCATCTGCCTGATCACGTCGATTCTCGGCGGTCGTCCGGGGATGATCTCCGGAGCCACGGGTGCGATGGGCGTGGTGGTCGTGGCGCTCGTCGCGCAATACGGCATCGGCTATCTGTTTCCCGCCGTCGTCCTTTGCGGACTCATCCAGATCCTGATCGGGGTGCTGAAGTTCGGGAAGTTCATCCGAATCGTGCCGCACCCGGTGATGCTCGGATTCGTCAACGGCCTGGCGGTGGTGATCCTGCTGGCCCAGTTCGGCAGTTTCAAGACCCTCGGGCCCGATGGCGTGATGCACCTCCTTGAAGGATCGCGTCTCTGGATCATGATCGGCCTCGTGGCCCTGACCATGGCGATCATCGCCTTCCTCCCAAGGCTCACCAAGGTCGTTCCCTCCTCGCTTGCGGCGATCCTCGTGGTCTCCCTCGTGGCGTTCGGCATGAACTCGTACGCCGCCGATGAATCGGCCACGGGTGAAGTGGCCGTGATGGGCGACGAATCCACTGGTGGGCAGCCCGTTCTGACGGTGAAGGACATGCTGGTCGACAGCACTCGAGCCGCGGCGGTGAAGAACGCCCAGATCGAGAAGGATGTCTCGATCCTTGCGGCCGCCCAAGCCGTGCTTCCCGCGAACGTGGAAGCCGAGGGGGTCGGGGCCGGACCGATTTCGCCGCTCACCGATCAGGAGAAAGCGGATGCCATCGCATCGGTGGACGTCGCTGAAGTCGGAATCGCCGGTGGGCTGCCCCGCTTTGCGTGGCTCGATTTCGACCTGCCGCCCTTGTCCTGGGCCTCCCTCTGGATCATCCTTCCGTACTCGCTCATCCTCGCCGGCGTCGGTCTGATCGAATCACTGATGACCATGACCCTCATCGACGAACTGACCGAGACTCGTGGGCGGGGGAACCGGGAGTGCGTCGGCCAGGGCGTGGCCAATGTCACCTGCGGCTTCCTCGGTGGCATGGGTGGATGTGCGATGATCGGCCAGTCTTTGATCAACGTGAAATCCGGAGGGCGAGGAAGGCTTTCCGGGATCACCGCCGCGTGTGCCTTGCTGATCTTCATCCTGTTCCTTTCGCCGTACATCGAAGCGGTTCCGATGGCGGCGTTGGTCGGGGTGATGTTCATGGTCGTCATCGGCACCTTCGAGTGGACGACGCTGCAGACCTGGCGGCGGATTCCGCGGAGTGAGGTCCTGATCATGATCGTGGTGGCTGCCTACACCGTCTTCATGCATGATCTGGCCAGTGCCGTGATCATCGGAGTGGCCCTTTCCGCACTGGTCTTCGTCTGGAAGAAGAGTCGCCACATCGTCGCCGATGTGAGCGTCAACGAGGAAGGCAGCAAGGTCTATCAATTGCACGGCGTTCTGTTCTTTGGGACCACGCCGGAGTTTCGAGATCTGTTCGTTCCGAAGGACGACCCGGACGACGTGATCATCGACTTCTACTTCAGCCGGGTCTACGACCAGTCGGGACTCGAAGCGATCAACGCCCTGGCGGAGCGATACACCAAACTCGGCAAGCGGCTGCATCTTCGTCACCTCAGCGCGGACTGTCGTCAGCTGCTGGACAAGGCCGGAAAGCTGGTGGAAGTGAATATCAGCGAAGATCCGCACTATCACATCGCAACCAACAAGTCGGTGTGACGCAGCCTCCCGGGCACCCTGGGTGAAGTGATCGGTTTCTCGGTATTCGGTCCGCGCTTCATTCCGGACGCTTGCCTCGGGTGAGCCTCCGATCGGATGCCGGACGTCCGACCCGGTTCGCTCTCCGTCTCCGACGGATCCGCGTGGTAGGTTGCCGG
>CAJWFU010000300.1:0-4085 GCA_913031315.1 uncultured Phycisphaerae bacterium
TTCCACTTCTCAAGCCAACCACTCGCCACCGCCGAGGAGACGGGTTCGCCCCGAGGCTCCAGCATCCAATCCCAATCGTCGAAATCGACGACTCCATCACCCGTGAAATCAAGTTTGTTGACGGAGGCAGGAGACGACCAGTCACTGCCGACGAACGTGGTGACCAGTTCCTGCCCGTACGCGTTGCGTTCGAGGGCATCCTTCGCATCGACCTGGGCCAGAATGACGGCGACCACCGTGAATCCAATGGCCATGATCGCGACGGATCCCGCCAGAAGACCATCGAGACCGTAGATCAGATTCGCTGAATTGGACGCCCCGAGGACCATGGCTCCAATGAAGGCGACCCCGAACCAGTAATAGACACCTTCCAGGGTCATCCAGGGAATGAATCCGGCGTAGGAGTTCATCTGGATCTCAGCTGACCAGAAATTCCAGACATGCAGCGAGCGTCCCCCACCCGCGAAGGCGAGATGCGTCAGGTCGTCGATGCCCATCCATTGCACGAGAGGGAGAAACACCCCCTCCGCCGCGTTGGTACCGATGTCGGTCACCGCAAGCCCCGCCGCCGCGGCAAGCTGCCCGGCCAGTTTCAAGCGGGGGTCCCAATGAAAGATGTCATCCAACAATCCGGTGGCGAAGATCGCGATCAGTCCGAAGACCACCGCATAGGGCACTGGTGAATAGAACACCCCCAGCACGCCGTAACCCGCGCCGAAGAGATCGAAGCCGATGATCCCGCTGAGAACCCCACAGAAGACTGCAGCCCCTCCCAGATAGGCGATCGGATACTGATGAATCTTCCGCGCCCCGTCCGGCCGGTCGACGATCTCGAGTTTGACGGCGACCCAGCGAGCCAGCGGCACGGTGACGAGCGTCACCACGAACGAGCACAGCAGGATCGGAAGGAACTCATTGAGAATCTCGGGGACCCGAGGCACCCAGCCCGGCCCCATGGATCGGTCGAGACTGAAGAGCAGCCCGAAGGCCTCGTCCCAGAGGCTGATTTCGAGAACACCGTCTCCCTGACCGAAGCCGATCATGCCTCCACCTCCGCTTGAATCGCCGATGCGAGATCATCGATCGTGTTCGGAAGCTCGATCGAAGGACTGAATCCGATCGCCTCCCGAATCCGGGTCAGATCGGGGCGGCGGGTCCGAAGGTCCTCGAAATGCTCGTCGAAGGCTTCGCCGTACGGCAGGTGTCGTATCTCGCTGTTGGATTGCAGTCGCGCCCGAACCAACTCGGCCAGCCGACCTATCCCGATCAATTCATCGCGACCGAGGTTGTAGACCCGACCGCGGAGAGCGGGATCCTCGAGCAGCCTCGGAAGGGCGGGAACCACGTCTCGGACATCGCAGAAGCAACGGGACTGATCGCCATCACCATGGACTTCGATCGTTTCTCCCCGAATCGCCGCGGTCACGAACCGGGGAAGAACCATTCCATACTCGCCTCTCTGACGAGGACCCACGGTGTTGAAGAAACGGATCACCACCGCGGGAGCCAGCCCACCACGATGATGAGCGAGCGCCAGATATTCATCGATGGCCTTGGAACAGGCGTACGACCAGCGCGGCACGGTGGTGGGTCCGTAGACCACGTCGTCGTCCTCGGAGAGTGGCTGCCGAACCCCTTTTCCGTACACCTCGCTGGTCGAGGCCACGAGAATGGGAATCTCACCCGAGCGTGCGAAGGCGAGGGCGGCACTGGTTTCATGGACATTGGTCTCGATCGTCCGGATCGGAGAATCAACCACCAGTCGCACCCCGACCGCAGCGGCCAGATGGTGCATCGAATTGAAGTTCTCAGGATCAAGGGTCGGAACGATCTCGCCGACCGTTCCTTCGAGAATGGTGAGCCGATCCCCCGCCGCTTCCCGGGCCCCTTCGAGATTTGAAAGCCGACCCGTCGAGAAGTCATCGACCACCGTGACCCTGTCTCCTCGGCCGAGAAGATGGTCCACGAGATGCGAACCGATGAAACCTCCTCCACCGGTGACGAGGATGGAAGCCTGAGTGGGCAGCAGTCGAATCCTTGTTTGCATGAGGCCGGAACCGAATCAGATCGGTTCCGACGCCCCGGACTTTCCGAGTAGGTGGTTGATGTCGAGGATCCAAATCCTCATCAATCCTCACCACGATCCGCGGAGTACTGGGCGATCGCCTCATAGTTCCGCTTGAAGTACCCGCCGGCGGTGTTCCGGGGACGGTTGAGCACCAAGCCGAGGAAGCTGCTCGGCTGCTCCTGCAATTGCCGCATCAGGCGAGCGACAAGTCCACGCTGTTCCGAATAGGCCCGGACGACGAGGACCGTCGCGTCGACCTGGTCGGCCATGCCCATCGCTTCACTGGCGACCACGACCGGGGGGCCATCCACGAAGACCACATCCACGTGCTCTTGCAATTCGGCGATCACGATTCGAAGACTGTCCGCATCGAGTCGTTCCACGAATCGATTCGCCGAAGTTCCCGCAGTGACCACTCGGATTCCGTCCTGCGTTTCGTGAACCACGTCGGCGAGACGGTTTTCACCCACGATGACGTCGCCGAGACCGGGTTCCGTTTCATCAAGCCCGAACACTTCCGCGATCCGCGGCCGCCGGAGGTTTCCATCCACGATCGCCACCTTACGGCCGGCTGCGGCCGCGATCGATGCCAGATTCGTGACCACCGACGTCGTACCTGCTCCCGGCATTCCGCCGACGAAAAGCACACTTCGAGCGTTGGAATCCTCACGCGCCCGTCGAAGCGAGGCCGCGAACTGCCGGTGACTCTCCGAGAGCACCGAGCCCGGGAAGTCCCGTACCACGGTCTCCGCCCGACTCGCGTCGGTGGGATCATCCTTCAAGTCGGGAATCACACCGAGAAGCCTGGTCCCGGGCAGGGATGTCAGATCGGCCGTCGATCGAATTCTCTTGTCCAGAGTCTCCCGCAGGAAGATCACACCAACCAGCAGACCCAGAAGGATGATCGCGGTACCGGGAATGACCACGAACCATTTCGGGGAATTGGGCTCCCTTGGAATCGTGACCTCCGCCACCCGCCGGACTTCGTCCGCATCCTTTCGCAGGAACATCGCGTCGATCTGGTCGATCTGGTCGAGCATTCGGTCGCGGCGCTGTTCTTTCCGATCGATGTTCGCCCGCATCTGTGCCAGTTCGGCCTGTGCCGCGACGAAGTCATTGAGCTCCGCCGCCTTGATCAGGATCTCCTCGTCCAGGGCCTGTTCAACGGCCAGGAGCCTCTCATAGGAGTCTCCGACCATCTTTCTCTGACCTTGAAGATTGCGGAGAACGACCTCTTCAACCTTGCGGTCCTTCTCACGAATCCGAGCATCCAGAGCTCGTTGGCTCTGTCGATACTGCGTGTGCTCCGGTCCGAAACTCTGCCGATGCTCACTGACCAGCCCTCGAAGAGTCTGTACCTCCGAAAGGGCGCGAATCACGACCTGATCGCTCTCCGCTTCGCGGATGTCATCCTGAGTGGGTTCCGCCGCGCCCGAGAGTTTCGCATCTAGCTGAGACATCAGGCCTCTGGTCCGCTCGATGTCGGAAAGCACTTCGTTCTTCTCAAGCTCGCGATCTTCGAGGTCTTTCTGGACCGCGGTGGCGGTCTGCTCGAGAGACAGCATCTTCTTGTCGCCGATGAAGTCCTTGACCTCGTTCTCGAGGATGGCGATGTCGTCACCGATCTCGTCGAGATTGTCGACGAATGGCTGCTTCGCCGAAAGCTGCTGCCGCCGACGCTGGCGGAGTCGGGATTCCATGTACTCATCCGCCACGGCATTGAGCAGCACCGGGACATCCTCAGCCTTCTTGGCTGACCAATTCACGTCGAAATACTGGGTGCGCCGGCGGTAACCGGCGGAGATCTCGTCCGTCAACTGCAGGAGGGCCTCTTCGAGATTCGGCCGTCCTTGCTCGTCGTTGAACGACTCCATCCAGGCCATTCCACGTACGTCGGGCAACGCAAGCACCGCCACCAGATTGGACTCGAGAATCGCCTTCGCCGCTTCGGTCGCCGCAATCCGCTGGACCGTATCCTCGTTTCGATCCTCTGATGCCAGCGGATCACCCGCGTCAT
>CAJWFU010000301.1:0-4070 GCA_913031315.1 uncultured Phycisphaerae bacterium
GCGACCGTCCGTGTCGTACCGACCGAGATCGCCCGTCTTGTAGTGACGACATCCCTCGGAGTCGATGACGAAGCTGGCATCGGTCTGCGCTTCGTCTTTCCAATAACCTCGGGCCAGGCCCGTACCGCTGATCATGATCTCGCCGATCGCGTCTCCGGAGACCGGCTGCAGATTCGTATCGCGCACCTCCATCGTCTGGTGGCGCATCGAGCGTCCGTAGGGGATGCTCCGCCAGCCCGGGTCGATCTCGCCCACATGATGGATCACGGACCAGATGGCGGCTTCGGTGGCGCCGCCAAGGCTGATGATCTCGGCGCCGGGGAGCACGCCCCGGAGTTGGTCAGGCAAGGTGACCGGTATCCAGTCACCACTCATCATGATGGTGCGGAGGGTGCAGCCGGCGACCGTTTCGGGATGTGATTGGAATTGTTCGAACAGCAATTGTGCGAGGGTGGGGACGCTGTTCCACAGAGTGACCCCGTGTCGTTTCAGCAGTCTTGCCCAGTCGGACGGATCCTTGGCACGTTGCGGAGAGGGGATGACCACCGCGCCGCCGCGGCTGAGGGGACCGAAGATGTCGTAGACCGAAAGATCGAAGGAAAGCGAAGAGAGCGCGAGGATGCGGTCGGAAGATCGGACGTCCAGGCGATCATTCACGTCATCGATCGTGTTTCGAGTCGCGGCGTGGGTCATCGCGACCCCCTTGGGTTCGCCGGTGGAACCCGAGGTGAAGATGACGTAGGCCAGGTCGTCGGGGCTGACGGAAGCATTCAGCGGTTCCATCGGGACCTGCAGGGCGCCACCGCGGTCGACTTGAATCAGGTTCAGGTGCTCGGGGATATCCAGGGCATCGACCACCTCCGACGTGGTCAGGACATGGGCGACTCGACCGCGGTCGAGAAGGTGATGGATTCGTGGATTGGGAGTGGTGGCATCGATCGGGAGATAGGCGGCGCCGGACATCTGGATTCCCAGCGCCGCGATCACCTGCTCCCACCCCTTGTCCATGACGATCGCGACCAGGTCGTCGCGTTCGACCCCGAGCTCCGTGAGTCGCTTGCCGATCCACATCGCGCGTTCGCACATCTCGCGGTAGGACATGGTCCGATCATCGGTGATGATGGCGGGCGAATCCGGTCGTTGCTGCGCCTGGTGGGCGATGTCGTCGTAGAGGAACCCCGGCTCGGTCTGGTCGCCTCGCGCTTCCGCGGCGGCCTGCACCACCGGATCCCGCTCGGTCGGGATCGAAGCATCATCCGTGGTGGCGAAAGTCTCGAGCCGCTCCTCGAAGTCCCGGAACATCTCCTCGGCCAGCGAGGTCGGAACGATCTTCGTGCAGTAGTCCCAGTTGTAGAGCAGACGACCACCGACCTGGAAGATCTGGAAATCGATTCCCACCTGGGGAGTCTGGGTATGGAGCTCGAGGCGTTCGCCCATCCACTGGGTTCGCCACTCCTCGCGGGAGATGATGCTCGATCCGATGGTGCTGGTGAGTACGCAGGTCACCGCGTTCCGGGGAATTCGACGGCCGGAGTTGCCGAAGTCCCGCATGACTCGGATGCCGCTGTAGTCGCTTCGGGGAAGCAGTCTCTTGAGATCCTCACCGACCCGCCCGGCGAGCGCCTTCATCGATGGATCATCCGAGCAGTCGATCGGCAGGACCAGGGTCGAGGTGAAGTCGCCGATGACATTCTCGTACGTCTGGTCACGACCGAGTCGGTCGAAGATGGTCAGGATGATGTGGAACCTCGGATCCTTCGCCCAGTCCGCGAGGACGCGGCCGAAGATCGCGGTCAGCAGGGCCGTGGGTTTCACCCCCCATGCTTCGCACCGATCGAGGCAGATTCGCCAGCGATCGGAGGTCATGGTCGTTTCAAGTCGCTTGAATCTTGGAGTCGCGGCTTCGATGGATGGCCGGACGGGAAGGACCGGTGGATCCGGCAGTCCTTCGATCTCCTGGGTCCAGAATTCCTTCGACGCCCGGTATTCGTCGGTGAGCCGATGTTTCGCGGCGGCGTCGAGGAAATCTCCGAACCCGGCGGTGAGGGCCTCCAGTTCGGAGGAAGGATCCTGATAGAAGCGCTTCCAATCCGCGTACATGACCGAGCGACTTCTGGCATCGCAGGGAATGGCGTCGTAGCTGAGGAAGATGCGAAATCGCCGGTCGGTCAATCGGGCCGTTCGCACCCGCCA
The DNA here is from genome assembly GCA_913031315.1 of uncultured Phycisphaerae bacterium. GTDB lineage: Bacteria > Planctomycetota > Phycisphaerae > Phycisphaerales > SM1A02. The sequence goes on from CAJWFU010000301.1 coordinate 2,194, forward strand.
GAGCGGCCAGGTGTCGCTGGGCAGGACCTCCTCGCGATGCCGTTCCCGGAGGACCCGGAGCCGGGTCTCCTGTTCGTCGCGAGTCAGTCCTCTCAAATCATCATTGACGATTCGATAGTGGGGGACCTTGTCATGGATTCTCAGGCGACCTTCGTCGGACACGGTGCTTCGCAGCATCTCGTGACGATGGATGACCTGGTTCCAGGCGTTCTCGAATCGAGCATGATCAAGGTCGACCGAATCGACTTCCTCGTAGATATGAGTGGACACGCCGCCTCCCGAGACGTCGGCGCGGCGTCCGACCCAGTACGCGGACTGGATGTCGGACATCGGATGTTCCTGGTAGCCACCCAAGGCTTCTCTGTTCGTATCGCTCATGTTGGAGACTTCGTCTTACTCCGACAGTCAAAACCTCGGCGTCGTGACCCTACCGGGCCAATCGGGATGCCAAACGCGGAAAACGATTCAAATCCGGAGCGTTGATCTGAGCACAGATTTCGGGGAACGAATCCAAGTGCCACCCAAAATTTTAGTTTCTTACGTCGCGATTGGTGGCCCCTATTTCGGCGTATCGAGGACAGAACCACCCGCCCTTTGCGTCTCATAACGATCGTGTCGTGGGAAGGTTGGGAATTCGAAGGCCGTACCCATGGTCACCGTTCGTTTTGGAGGGGATGGTCGATCGACTTCGGTGCGAACGACGATTCGAATGGGCAAAGGGTTTCCACCATCGATCTTCCCGTGTTTCCGTTAGGGTTGAAGGCGTCATGACCGCACGAGGATGGTGGAGGCGATTCTTCGCTTCGATCGTGGTTCGTCTGCGATGGCGAACGTCGGGTGGAGAGGATGTTCACCCGATTTCGGTTTTGAATCGTGGTCCGAACGAGGTGATCGATGACCGAGATTGAAATCCCGACCGCGTCCCGCCGGTCCCGTGATGTCAGCGTCTGCCTGTTCCTGCTCGCCTTCGGCACGGTCTGCGGGCTGTTGTTGGCCACGGCCGTCGAGACCGGTGTGTTCGCCTACGGGGAGTACCACGCGTCCAACGGCAGTGCCGTTCTGTCGCAGTTGACGGGCGATTCGATCCAGCCGGTGATCAACTCGGCGGGACCGGATCATCCGGCCTGGCTCGCGTTCTGTGGAGTCTTCCACCGTGTCGCCGCGGCGATCGGTCGGCCGGTCACCGACGTCTGGCTTCACGCGACGGCCGTGATGCTAGGCGTCAACCTGATGTTGCTTTTCCTGATTCTTGGCCGGCTTCGATTCCGAACCACGGAGCGCCTTGCCCTCGTCGCGCTGCTGGTCTCTCTGGGGGCCACGGTCAACTGGAGCATCGTGGTCGAAACCCACGTGCTCTCGCCCACCAGCCTGATGCTGGCGAGCCTCCTGGTCCTCGGCAATCCCGCGCTTCGACCGCGGGGTCGATCCGCTCGCGCGGGTGATGCGATCACCTACGGGATCGCGATGGCACTGGCGGCTTCGGTCACGATCACCAACGTCATGATCGGCATTCTGGCGGCCCTGCCGCTTGCGGCGCTTCGGAACGGAAGGATTCGGAAGGCCGGGCGGATCTTCAGTCGTCGATTCCCACTGATGCTGACGTCGGGCCTGGTCGGCATCGGGCTTCTCGCCCTGGTGAATCTCGTGGGTTGGTATCTCTGGAAGGACCCGGAGATGAGGCAGTTCCTCGACGTGCTCGGCGAGCGTCGACTGGTGCAGCTCATGGAGGGATCCTGGTGGGATTCGGTGCTGTCCCTCGCCTGGATCGCGCCGCCGGCCGATGCCTACTCCGGCCCGTTGGATGGGTTCCGTTCGTTGGATCGGGGCTGGTCGACCGTACCCGCATACGCCTCGGGTTTCCTGGTGCTCCTCGTCGT
>CAJWFU010000302.1:0-4027 GCA_913031315.1 uncultured Phycisphaerae bacterium
CTGATGGGGGGACGGGGTTTGGGCCTTTGAGAATTTGGAGTCACCCCTCGAGGGGCGCCCGATTCTCTGCGTGAGTATTCGCGGGCGCCGGCCATTCGAGCGGTGCCCGACAATCCGTCTTCTTCGCGGCTGTGGCGCTCTCTGGCACCACGGCCCGTAGACCGCCCGGTCGGGTCGGAGCGACCGGGCGGTTGTTTTTTTTGGCATCGGATGCCCTGGTCCGCGGGCGGCGGTCAACCCCGACGGGTGGTGACGAGGTGCCTTGATACGCTCACCGTGCTCCAGTCATGTCTCATCGATCGGCCACGTCATGTTTCAGAAGTCTCCGTCGGGTCTCCAATCCATCCGCCGCCGAATGATCAGAGGGGGCGGGACGGTGATGGTCGCGATCGCGGTCCAGCAGACGCCGGCGTTCGGAGACACCCTGGACCTCGTACTCGACGGACACACTGATTCCAGTGAGACCACCGGGAACGTCACCGACCCGGTGATCACGGAGGCCTATGGCGCGGCAGGGAGTTGGGAAGGCACTGTTTCCATGTTCAGTGCGGCCGAACTCGGCATCACCGAGTTTCTCGGCGTTCGGGCAGGAGTGGACTGGTTCGCGGCCGAGCGATTCAGTCTCGGGCTGCAACTCGATCTCGCCAACGCCTGGGTCGGTGGGGGGGATTCGACCATCACGATCGGGCTCGCGCCGATCGTGCGGTGGCACTTTCTCCACGGAGAGACCTGGACCGTCTTCGGTGAACTGGGCAGCGGGGTGGCTTGGAACGGGAGTCCGATTCCAGCAAACGCCACTCGGTTCGTCTTCACGCCTCAGGCAGCGCTGGGGGCCACATTCGAGATCGCGGAGCGAACTCGATTGAGGGTGGCTCTCGGATGGTTTCACATGTCCAACGCGAGGACATCGAACTCGAACCCCGGTCTGGACGGAGTCTCCGTGGTCGCTGGGGTTGGGTTCAGTTTCTGAAACTCACCGGTGATCAAAGCTCACCGTAGCCTTGGGGATTGGCTTGCATCCATTTCCAGGCGGTGGCGACGGTCTCATCGAGATCGGTGAATTTCGGCTCCCAGCCCAGTTCCCGGCTGATTCGACCGGCATCCGCGAAGAGTTCCGGGGGGTCTCCGGCTCGCCGCGGGCCCTGGCGAGCGGTGATTTCACGGCCCGTCACTCGACGGCAGGATTCCAGGACCTCTCGAACCGACCAGCCGTGACCGAGTCCGATGTTGTAACGCCGAAGTTCGCCCGGTTGCAATGCACGCATCACTTCGATGTGTGCATCGACCAGGTCGAGCACATGCACGTAGTCACGAATGCAGGTTCCATCGGGGGTCGCGTAATCCTCACCGAAGATCGTGAGCGCTTCCCGGCGACCGGCCGCGACTTCGAGGCAGATTGGAATGAGGTGGGTTTCCGGGCGATGATCTTCGCCGACGCGTCCCTGGGGATCGGACCCCGCGACATTGAAGTACCGGAGGGCGGCGGCGGCGAAGGGCTGCCCCGCCGACTGCATCGCGGCAACTTGATCCTGAAGCATTCGTTCGACCATCAGTTTGGAATGGCCGTAGGGATTGATGGGTGACTGGGGGCAATCCTCCGCGATGGGGATCCGGTCCGCCGGCGGCTCTCCGTAGGTGGCGCAGGTACTCGAGAAGACCAGTCGTTGGACGCCGGCGTCCTGCACCGCTTCGAGCAGGCGGCAGGCGCCACCGGTGTTGTTGTCGTAGTAGCGAAGGGGAATGTCCACCGATTCGCCGACGTAGGCGAAGGCGGCGAAGTGCATGACCACGTCGATCTCACGCTCGCGAAGGATCTTCGCCAGTCCGGCCCGGTCCGAAATGGAACCCTCGATGAAAGAGAAGCTCCCGCTCGCCGTCCGGGCGGCTTGCTCGATCGCCATGATGGCGCCCCGATGACCCCGGGAAAGATCGTCGTATCCGGTGACCTCGCAGCCCGCTTCGGTGAGACGAAGTGCGGCATGGGATCCGATGTATCCGGCCGCCCCGGTCACCAAGACGCGATTGATCGAAGTCGAATCGGGAGATGTCATGATCGGGACTCGCGAAGTGGATTGATGGAGACGAGGTCGCTGGTCGATGACAGATCGACCGAGAACGTGGACGACTCCAGCATTATGTATGCCGCCTCCCCGCTTCGCCAAGCTTCAGATTCCGGAAGTGACCATGACGAGTGATCGAGGAACTCCAGCGAGCGATGTAACGCGACCGGTTATCGATTCCTCCGACCGTATCGAGTCGGGCGGAATGCCGTCTCCGATGTTCCTTCTGCGGGCCGCCATCGGTGGCATTCTGATGGGACTGGCGAATCTCGTGCCCGGCATCTCTGGTGGCACCATGCTTCTGGCGGCCGGCGTTTATCCCGAATTCGTGGAATCGGTGTCTGCGGTCACTCGCCTGGTTCGCCGGTGGCGGCCCTGGATCATCCTCGCTGCGGTCGCGATTCCTGCCCTGCTCGCCATCGGCGGTCTGGCGGGGACGGTTCGAGATGCCGTTCTGGAACACCGCTGGATGGCCTACAGCCTCTTCATCGGCCTGACGCTCGGCGGGGCCCCGACGCTGCTTCGGCTCTTGAGACCCTGCCCGCCACGAGCGTTGATCGCCGCCGGCGTGGCATTCGTCGGCATGGTGGTGCTGGCCCTGGTGCAGGAAACCGGTGGCGGCGGATCCCCCGAATCCGGAGGAGGCCTTTTCGGTCTCGGTCTGGCCGGTTTCGCTGGTGCGGCAGCCATGGTGCTGCCCGGCGTGAGTGGGGGTTACCTGCTCCTGGTCATGGGCCAGTACGTGGCGGTGCTTGATGCGATCAGTGCGGCATCCGACGCGGTGAAGGGCGGTTCGATGGACGAACTTCTGGCCTCGATCCCGTCCCTGGCGGCGATCGGAATCGGCGTCTTGCTCGGCATCGTGCTGGTGAGCAATGTCGTGCGATGGCTTCTTCGGCGTCACCGCGAGGTCACCCTCGGGGTGCTGCTTGGACTTCTTCTGGGGGCGGTGGCGGGGCTCTGGCCTTTCCGCGCGGCCATTCAGCCGGAACCGGGCATGATCATCCGAGGTCAACGAATCGAGACGGTGGCGGATGCGGAAGCGGTGCCGATCAAGCATCGGCCAACGAGTTTCTTCACGCCGGGTGCGACCGAGGTGATCGGCGCTTTGGTGCTGGTCGGCCTCGGTCTCGGGATCTCTTTGGGGGTGGCCAGGCTCGGGGGGGGCGAGTCCGAGTGAAGCGTCGGATGGTTCTCGGACTACGGTGGTCTCTTGCAACCGGCCGATTCCCTCCAATCCTCACCCTCGTTGCAAGTTGAAACGCCACGGAGCCGAAATCTCAGGGGGCCGACGTCTCACCGGCTGAGGCTGGTCGGCATCCAGTTCGGATTCTCCGGGGAACAAAAATGCGGATTCCACACCAAGAAGCGACCTCCCCCCGCCGGGCGGTGCTCGTCGGTACCGCCGCGGCGATTCGGGAACTCGAACCCCGATTGAACGCCGTCGGCATTCAGGTTGAATCGGATGCGAGGCTCGTCATCGACGCTGCGAAGGCCCGGCCCGAGGATTTCGAGCAGGTGCTTGAGTCGATCATCCTGAATCATCAGCCGGATCTCGGGCTCATCACGCTGCCGGCACGGTTCGCCGGGCTTCTGGACCGACTCCGCACGGTGCTGAGACGACTGGAGGTTCCGGATCGTTTCGTTCCGGTACTGGAAGATCTGCTCGCCGGGATCGGACCCCGGAATCTCCCCACCATCGATCCATCGGATCTGTTGGATCGACCGGCTCATCCGTTGGATCACCAGGGCATTCGTACGCTTTGTCATGGGCGTCGAGTACTGGTGACTGGTGCCGGCGGCTCCATTGGCGGGGAGCTGATTCGCAGGATCGCGGGGTACGGCCCCTCGGAGTTGATCCTGATGGATCGCAGTGAACAGGCCTTGTTCGAGATTGATCGTCAGGTCGCACGGCGGCATCCCGAGCTGAAACGGCGGGCGTCGTTGCAGGATGTCGCGGAACGAGC
>CAJWFU010000303.1:0-4010 GCA_913031315.1 uncultured Phycisphaerae bacterium
CCCCCGGGGATCTGCTCGTCGATGTTGCTGGCCTGGATCAGGAGGAGTCGGCCGTCGGTCGTGGCGGCGTCGATCCGCTTCGCGAAGTCGACGTCGACGATCGCTTCGAGATCCCGTTTGATGCCGGAGACCTTCATGAGGCTCATGTTCTCGGGATAGAAGGAGATCGGTTCTCGCGAGGTCACCCAGTCGGGCTTGGGATTTCGGAAGAAGTCATCGACTTCCTTTCTCGCCTCGTCGGTGCCGAGGTAGGCGAAAGGGGCGATGAAGGATCCGGTGCTGACCCCGGTCACGCCATCGAAGGTCGGCAGGGCGTCGGGGCTCGCCGGCACGGTCGCCCAGCCGATCAGAAAGCCCGCGCCGAAGGCACCGTTCGCACCGCCCCCGGAGAGGACCAGGAAGTCCATGGTCGCGTCGGGGTCCTGCTGCTGACGGGCGTGCATCCGCGCCACGAAGTCCCTGGTCTGGGTGATCTTCCCGGCGGCTCGTTCGCGGATGGTGTCCTGCTGGCGCTTGGCCAGTTCCGCGGCGGGAACCGGGGTCCGGGGGGGCGCGATGCTGCTTCCCTGGATGACCGGGGCGAGCAGGTAGACCAACGTCAGGAGTCCCGCGAAGAACAGGAAACCAAGCAGGAACGAGACGGCGGCGAGGCGTCGTCGGTGGGGGCGGGGGCCGTTGTCGGGCCTGGATTCTCTGGGAGGCATGGCGATGGGATCCTCTTGCTTCTGATTGCCGCCCGAGTCCGGCGTGGGTCCGGGGTGGGTCCGGCGTGGGTCGGGGACATCAACCGGTTGGGATCAACTGGTCTTGAACATCATCCGGGCCGCGTCGACCCCGATCCGGGCGGTTCGGCCGTCGAGGTCCGCGGTGGGGTCGAGCTCCACGATGTCCATCGCGATGCAGCCACCGTGGGCGGCCAGGCGTTCCAGAACCCGCATCACCTGTTCGATGCGAAGACCGTCGGCGACCGCGAGGTTCACGCCCGGGGCTTCGGTCGGGTCGATGACGTCCAGGTCAAAGGAGAGCGCGAACGCGCCGCCGTCGGGCGCGACTCGCTCCAGGACGCGATCCGCGATCGAGACGGGAGACTCGTCGATGAAGGCGGCCCCGTCGATGATCAATGGAAGAGGCGACGTGGGATTCGCGGAGACCCGGGCCGTTTCGCCGGGGTCCAGATCACGACCGCCGAGGAAAACGCAGCGGCGAGGATCAAAGAGACCGTCCTGCCCGATCACGTCGTCCAGCGGCGCGACCCGGTGACCGAGAAGGGCCGCCGCGGGCATGCCGTGGGGATTGCCGCTCGGCGTGGTGTCCGGGGTGTTGAGGTCGGCGTGCGCGTCGAACCAGATCAGTCCGAGCGGCGGGGCGTCTTCGAGCACGGTCGCCGCGTGTCGCTGGCACCATCCGGCTGCGACTCCGGACATCGACCCGGCGGCGAGGGTGTGGTCACCGCCGATGACCAGGGGGATCGAATCGGACTGCATGATGTCCAGGGTGTGCTCACGCAGCAACCGGCAGACCGATTGCAGGGCGGGCCATTCGGGGCGACGGGATTCTGGATCGGGTCCTCGACGAATGGAGGCGTCATCGAGTCTTGGTGATACCTCGACGTCTCCGCGGTCGAGCAGGGTACGACCGCTGATCTCGGTGATCCCCGCTGCCCGCAAGGCCTCGGGACCGAGGGCGGCACCCGGACCGGCCCCGCCGTGGTCACAGGGCACACCGACGAGCTGGATCGTCGCGGTGGTGGGGGCAGGCGAACTGGCGAAACCGGAAGTCGGCATGGCGTTCATCCTCCCCGATCCTGTCCGCTCTTGCCGGGGCGAAGGATTCAGAACTCACTTGTCCGGAATTCAAGCCATACACTCGGTTCATGCAGCACCTCGCCTCAAAGAACCATCGGCCGGGCACCTTCGCGGTTCCCGCCTTCTGCCTTTTCCTGCTCCCGATGACGGTCGCCATCGCGGTCGGACACCCTCCAGAGCTCTTTCCCTCCCACTACGAGTCTCGTGAACTCCACGAGGGCATGTGGCTCGACGCCCCGCAGTGGGATCAGGAGGCCGACCCTTTCAAGCAGATCGACGATCTGCTCCCGACCCCGAACGAGGTGCGACTGGCCTCCGGAGCGCCCGGTCCCGACTACTGGCAGCAGCGGGCCGACCACGACATCAAGGTACGACTAGATCCGGTGCGTCACCGACTCGAAGGTTCGGAGACCATCACCTACCACAACCACAGTCCGCATCGACTCGACTACCTCTGGGTGCAGATCGATCAGAACCGGTTCAAGCAGGATTCGCTGGGACGCCTCTCGACCACGGCCCCGAACCTGCGACGGGATCAATCGACCCGCTGGATGCGTCAGCAGATCGAACGACTCGATTTCGACGGGGGGGCGGACATCACCCGGGTCGCCCTCGCCGACGGCACGCCGCTTCCGCACGTGATCAACGGCACCATGATGCGGATCGACCTGCCGACGCCGCTGGAACCCGACACTCGGACGGTCTTCGACATCGACTGGAATGCCGCGATCGTGCCCAGCACCACCATGCGGGCCCGCTCGGGATACGAAATTCTCGACGACGGCATGCCGATCTACGAGATCGCCCAGTGGTTCCCTCGGATGGCGCCCTACACCGACAACGACGGGTGGCAGAACAAGCAGTTCCAGGGTGAGAGCGAATTCGCATTGGAGTTCGGTGACTACGACCTCGCGATCACCGTGCCCGAGACCTTCGTGGTCACGGCGAGTGGCGAACTCACCAACGCCGAGGAAGTCATGACCGACGTGCAACGCAGCCGTCTGAACGCCACCCGAACCGCGGACCGGCCCGGCTTCGTGATCACGCCGGAAGAAGCCCTCGCGAACGAACTTCGCGATCGCGACCTCTCGGGAATGGCGGTCGAAGACGGCGGTGAGGACCGACGGACCGAACGCACCTGGCGGTTCCGGGCGGACAACGTCCGTGACGTGGCCTGGGCCGCGAGTCCGACCTTCATCTGGGATGCGTGGGGGGTCGAGGTTCCCGGGACCGAGGGCGACGTCACGATGGCGATGAGCTTCTATCCCAACGAGGGCGAGCCGCTCTGGAGCCTCTATTCGACCCAGGCCATCGCCCACACCGTGGAGGTGTTCTCCGAGCACTGCGTCCCGTACCCGTATCCGGTGGCGATCAGCGTCAACGGGCCGGTGGGGGGCATGGAATATCCCATGATCTGCTTCAACGGCCCGCGTCCGGAAGCGGATGGCACCTACAGCGAGCGGACCAAGTGGGGACTGATCGGCGTGATCATCCACGAGGTCGGGCACAACTGGTTCCCGATGATCATCAACTCCGACGAACGCCAGTGGACCTGGATGGATGAAGGCATGAACACCTTCGTGCAGTTCCTGGCGATGGAGTCGTGGGAGGATGATTCGCGAACCCGCCGCGGCGAGCCGCACGGCATCATCGACTACATGATCAGTGAACGACAGCGACCGATCATGAGTCACGGCGAATCGATCATCCAGAAGGGGAACAACGCCTACGCGAAACCCTCGGTGGCCCTCAACCTCCTGCGGGAGACGGTGATGGGCCGCGAACTCTTCGATCATGCCTTCCGGACGTACTGTGAACGGTGGGCCTTCCGGCGTCCCGAGCCCGGTGACTTCTTCCGGACCATGGACGATGCCAGTGGGGTGGATCTGGACTGGTTCTGGCGGAACTGGTTCTACACCACCCGGCACGTGGACATCGCGACCGAACGGGTGATGGACTTCACGGTGGAGCCGAGAGACCCCGAGATCCGCAAGCCGATGCTCGCGGCCGAACGGGAGGCCGAACGCCCCAGTCGAACCCGGCAGCGGAACGAGGGCATCGCCCTGCGAAGCGAGCGATATCCGGAACTGCTGGACTTCTACAGTCAGTTCGACGAACTGGACGTGACCGAGGACGATCGACGGAAGTTCGAGCGATTCATGGCCGGACTGGAGGATGATGATCGCGAGGTCTTCGAAGCGATCG
>CAJWFU010000304.1:0-3997 GCA_913031315.1 uncultured Phycisphaerae bacterium
GGTCTCCATCGACCACCACCAGGGCCGCCGGTTGATCGACCCGGACCACCGTCGGTACCACCTCGGGAGCCTCTCCGATCGAATCGATCACCCGCCGGAACGCCGCGTACTTCGGCTCGTCGGGGAGTTCGGTGAATGCAGCGGGCAGCACCCGGACATCGCTCCAGACCTCGGCTTCAAGATCTTCGGAGCCAAGCCAGCCCACGCCATCGAACAGGTACCACGTCGGCGTTCCCTCGACCGTGACCTTGAACAGTGGTTGAGGAACGCCCACCACGGTCTCGATCCCCGGCGCGAAGGGCCGGGTTCGAATCCGATCGGGTCTCTGCAGAAGCACGGTCGGGGTCGTGCGGTACATCACGATCGGAGGATCGGAGGAGACGGTGGTGACCGGCACGTCGACCACGGTGTCCGCGGTGATCAGGGAAAGCAGACGAGTCAACGGCAGGGTCACCGGATTGATCGGCGCGATGGCCCGGGCCAGATTCGTGGCCCGATCAGCGGCGGCACCAACCCCGAACGAAGACATGGTCACCGCAAGGTTGTACAGCGTCGCTTGGTCGGTCTCTGAATTCTGGAAGACCCGCGCTTCGATGGTGAACGATCCGACCAACCCATCAGAGACGTCACCGTCCGCACCGAATCCGACCGCGGCGGCGAAGGTGGCGGTCACCGTGTCATCCGTCCAGCGGTCCAACCGCGGCGCCTGCACCACGATCGTGCCCTCGTCGTGGGTGATCGCTCTCGGCCACCCCTGGTCACCGGGAACCAGTGACGAAGATGCGGCGACGGGTGGCTCGGCGCCGACCGGATTCTTCGTGAACCCGATCGTGACCAGAGCGCAGACCACGGCATTGAACGTTCGTCGGAATTGAATCCCGAACGACGAGCCAAGAGGTTTGTTCGACATCGATGGAGGCCCTCCGCCGACATGGTACGACCAGTAACCCAGCCAAGCCGCCAGAAACCGCCATGGATAAGGCGGCGTACGACCCGGGCAACTTCTTCCGATTCCAGAGAAGCATCCCCACGTCGGTCTGAGGTCGCAACCGAGACCCGAAAGCGGAAGCCGAATCTGAAGACGGCTCGGACGCCCCGCGGGCGGGACCATCAGCCGAGCGACGCTTCACAGGTGTTGCGAAGGAGCATCGCGACCGTCATCGGACCCACGCCACCCGGAACGGGACTCACGTGGCCGGCCACTTCGATCACGTCGTCGAAGGCCACGTCGCCCACGGTGATCTTCTTTCCTTCCGGCCCCGGCACGCGGTTGATTCCCACGTCGATCACCACGGCCTCCGCCTTCACCATCTCCCGAGTGATCAGGCCGGGCACACCAGCCGCGGCCACCAACACGTCCGCGGTTCGCGTGAGCGACCCAAGATCTTCGGTGTACTTGTTGGTCGAGATCACCGTCGCCTCCGCCCGCATGAGCAGGACCGCGATCGGCTTGCCGACGATGTTGCTCGCCCCGACGATCACGCAGCGTTTGCCACGCAGTTCGATCCCGGTTGACTCGATCATCTCCACGCTCGCCAACGCGGTGCACGGCACCAGACTTCGGCGTCCGTAGACGATGTTTCCGATGTTGGCGGGATTCACGCCCTCGACATCCTTGTCCGGATGGATCAAGGCCTGGATCCGCTCCGCCTCGACGTCTTCGGGAAGCGGAAGGTGAACCATGATCGCGGTGACCGAGTCGTCTTCGTTCAACAGGAGAACCCTGCCCGCGACCTCTTCGTAGCCGGCGTCCGAAGGCAGGCGATGAAGGTGATACTCGATGCCCACCGCGGCACAGGTCTTCCGCTGGTTCCGGGCGTAGATGTCCGCTCCACGGTCGTCGCCCGCGATCACCGCGTCCAGCCGGACCGGCCTGCCGGATTCCGCGACCCGGCGAGCCACCTGTCGGCGGACTGCGAAGCTGAGTTCCTTGCCATTGATGATTTGGGCCGGCATGTGCTGAAGGATACGTCGTTCATCTGGGCGGAGGGCGTTCTCGGGGGTACGATCCGAATATGACGATGATGCCCCCCTCGCCGGTCGTATTCGGTCTCTCCGTCGCCCTCGCGACCTCGGTGCTCGCGGAGACGACACCTCCGATCCCGGTATCGCCTCCGACGGCCCCGGGGCTCTCGAGCGAGGATTCGCCGCTGCCCCCGATCGCCGCCTCACGATTCGCCCCCGATTCCTCGAGCATCCGCGAGCTCCGAATGTTCGGAGATCCGGCCCCGCTGCCCCGGAGCGGAGAAGCGATCGTCGGCGAACCGCTCGAAGCCTGGCCGACGGACAGGAAGACGATCCTCGTGTTCTGGTCTCCCTTCGTCGGTGGGGCCGAATCACATCTCAATCGCCTGCGATCCGTGCCCACGGAACAGGATCATCTCGAGGGCATCTCGATCTCACTCGGCCCGAAGGATCGGGTTGAATCCGTACTTGCCGGCCTCGGTGACGCCAAGAATCCGGACATGCTTCCACCTCGGACCATCGTCGACGAAGACCAGGCGTGGCGACGAGCCTTCCTCGAACCGCTCGGCCTGACCAGCCTTCCGGCGGTGGTGGTGGTCGATGAAGAGGGACGAATCAGCTACCACTCGGCCCTGACCGCGATGCTCCGACCGCTCGCCCAGATGATCGCCGGTGATTGGAACCCCACCGCCTACCGCAACGATGCGCTCGAATATGCCGCCCGAATGGCACTGATGCGAGAGATCGATCGAAGCCGGTCACTGGCCAGTCGAGATCGAATGGAGTGGGACGAAGTGATCGATCTGGTACGGGAAGGCATCGCGATCGATCCACGAAACACGCCCCTGCTGGTCAAGGAATTCGACCTCCTGCTGGCGGGTGCGGATCGTCCCGACGAGGCCTACGAGGTGGGGCGACGGATCATCCGCGATTTTCCGAGAAGCCCGATCACGCTCAACGAACTCGCGTGGCACGTGGTCTCCTTCCCTCGGGTGTCGCGACGAGATCTGGACTTCGCCCTCGATACGAGCCGCCGGGCCAACGCCCTTCAGAATTGGGGGGATCCCGGCCAGCTCGACACCCTCGCTCGGATCCACTGGCTTCGCGGCGACGAATCCGAAGCGATCAGGATCCAGAGCAAGGCGGTCGCCCTCGCACCCGACACCTGGCACGGGGACGGCATCCGGTCGAATCTCACGGCCTATACCGACGGCAGCGTGGAACCCGGCGTGATGCCGCCGCCGTACAGATCACCTCGGATCCCACGCTGATCCCCACCCCGGCCGATTTGAATCCCTGGCCCGATGCCTGAGGCACGAACGGGATACCCTTCGATCCGGCGGACCAGAGTGGTCCGTATCCGCCCGCCAGCATTCACGGAGTCCAGAGATGCCCCGAATCCTCCCGGCCACCGCCGCTTCCATCCTCGCGCTCGGCCTCACCGGCATGACTGCCGCCCAGCACGGCCCCGCCAAGGTCGCGGCCCAGGACTCCGTACCAGCGAAGAAGATCATGCCCGCAGCCCCCAGCGCCACGCGAGCGGCGGCAGCGAAAGAGGCCGAACGACCCATGCTCCGGATCGGCGATCGGGCTCCGCAACCGATGCTGGCCGAAATCCTCAAGGGTGACACCGATTTCAAGGCGTTTCCCAAGGGAAAGGTCACGGTCATGGAGTTCTGGGCGACCTGGTGCGGCCCCTGCAAGTCGGGCATGCCCCACCTCAGTGAACTCCAGGCCGAATACGCGGACCGGGGCGTGACCATCATCGGCGTCACCCGTGAGGAGCCCGACGTGGTGAAGACCTTCCTCGCCAAGCCCGAGTGGGACGCGAAGACCCGTTACACGATGGCCCTCGACCAGGAGTCCAAGACCAACGAGGCCTACATGAAGGCGGCGCGTCGAACCGGCATCCCCTGTGCGTTCGTGGTCGATCAGAAGGGTCGGGTCGCCTGGATCGGTCACCCGATGAGCATGGATGAGCCGCTCGAGAAGATCGTCGCGGGCACCTGGGACCGGAAGGCGTTCGCGACCG
>CAJWFU010000305.1:0-3993 GCA_913031315.1 uncultured Phycisphaerae bacterium
ACTTCAGGCGGGTCGTGGCTTCGAGAAGCGGCGTCCAGTCGTCCATGGGCCGCTTCGCCAGCGCCATGGCGTCACTGAGCATGCCGATGCGATCTTCGTACCAGCCGTCGCCGCCGACCCGGGTCGTGAATCCGTTGGGTGAAAGGAGCCCGAGTGCCATTGCCGTCCGGCCGTCTTCGATCACCGCGGCGAGGATCCGGACGATGCGGTCGCGAATCGCCGGTTCCCGCTCGATCATCGCGGCCCACTGCAGGGGACGGACGATCCGGAGGTTGCGTGCTTCGGCCAGCGGTGGTGCGGGATCGAGTGGATCGGCGATGGCCGGATCGGCGAGTACCAGTTCGGCCAGAAGCTTGGAATCACCTCGGCCGATTCGCTCGCTGATCCGGCGGGCCCGGCCGCGGTCTCCGTTCAGGAACGCCGCATGGGCCATGAAGGCTCGGATCTCGCCGCTCGACGCGGAGGGAAATCGATCGAGTTGCTCCGTCCCGCCGACGAGTTCCATCACGTCGTCGATTCGTCCCGCTCGGGCGAGCCCCACGGCGGCGGCGGCTCGAATGCCCGTGCGGGCCAGGACCATCGGATGTCGTTCGATCAGCGTGAGCAATGCCCCGTCCGCGCTTCGATCCGCGAGTTCGACCAGGAGTGCGGTTCGATAGGCCTGGGCGGCCTCGTCCGAATCGGCCGGTGGTTCCGGGGTGCCGAAGTCGAGGATTCGTGCATCGACGTCCGGGCAGCGGCCGGTGGCGAGCACTGCAGCGCCGATGATCGGTCGATCCGCGAGGTCCGCGGCGTCGAAGATCGCGCCGAGGTCCCGGCAATCCTCGACGGTCGCGATCAGGTCGATGATCGGGGCGTGCGTGGGGCCGAGGCGGAAGGTGCAGTCGAGCGTCCGTCCCGCGGGCAGATCCGAGGCTGGTCGGAGCAGAAGGCCTGCGAGGGACCACTGGAGTTCACCGCGACCGGCAAGTCCCGCGGGGATCGCCTCCATCGCCTCGAGGACCCGCGGCTCGAGCATGCCGCCGCGGAGCAGTTCCGCCTCGAAGCGTGCGTCGAGGTAGTTCGCGATCCGTTCCCGTGATTTCAGCGACTCGAATCTCGCTGCGAAACCAGGGCCAGTCCGAATCGAATCGAGCCAGCCGGTGGCGGCGGCTCGCATCCGCGGGCTGGCGGTGGAGGACTGCAGGAGGTCGCCGCCGGTCCTCGCGAGGACTTCGATCGCGGCGGGCGGAGCGGCATCCGACGCGGTGCCCAGCGTCTTGGGCGACGAAGCGTCCTGAAGTGGCACCTCGATGCCACCTGCAGCACCGGCGGTCAGGATGAGGGAAGCGGTGATCGAGGCAAGCATGATTGGAGAGTGTATTCAACCGCTTTGCCCTCGGCGGTCTCCGATCCCGGCGGCGCCACTCCGAAAATCCACGAATTGTTCGGTCAGTGTTCGGGATTCGATCCGTCCTTCTCCTGACCGTGGCGGGCTTCGTGCCACGCCTCCCAGATCGCCGATTCTCAGGAGTTCAGCATGGTTCTTGCCGCACGACATCAGATCCTTCCGCCCGTCGCCTCGCTCGATTCGGATTTCGAGTCGAACCTTGATCGTGAATTCGGCGAAGGATCCGACGCGTCGATGACGGGCGGCGGTGATGCCGCGGTCTGGGCGTCTCCCGCCACCCATCAGGTGGCCGAGCTTTCGGATCGAGGCGTCGTATTCCTCGGGGCGCTCGAACCGTTGGACGCGAGGCTCCGAGGGCTCCATCGCCGGATCGTTTCGGCGGTGGTCCGCGGTGATTCGTTGCCCATCGCCTGCGAGACGCTGCCGGAAATGGATCATCTCGTGGCTCGCATCGAAGTCGAATGGAACGAGACCATGCGGGATGGCAGCCGTCGTGATCCGGATCCGGAACAGTGGTCCCGCTGCCTGCTGGCCGCCGCCGAGGAGGGCTTCACCGCCTGGTGCTTCGCCTGCCTGTGCGAGCTGTCGGGTGGTGGCCTCATCAGGATCGATGCCGATCGTGGGGAATCCGGCGAGGCATGGATCGCGGACGAGCCCGGACTGTTGGCCGAGGATCTCGCCACGGCGCTGGACGGCGATCGAATCAGCCTGGCCGTCGATCCGCTTCGTCGCCCGGAAACCAGTGATTTTCAGCGCACGCTGGTCCGTCAGGCGTCCTGAGGCCGCCCGAGGTGGCCGTGGAAGGGAGTTCGGGGGCCAGGCGGTGGTATCCATGCTTCGTAGCAGTGCTCGGAATTCCGCGAAACGCGTGAATCGAGGACCTCGCATGTTCATAAACCGCCGGTCCTCCGTGACCGCGATGTGGGCGTCGACGGCTTTCGTACACTCGTCGACGCGTTGAGACCCATTCCCGACCGGAGCCCAGCATGCGACAGCGACGACAGTCCACCGTCAGATCGGATCGACGAATCATTGGAACCGGTTGGATCGCCGGCGTGATGTTGACGCTGGGTCTCGGCATCTCCGGAGCGGCCGTCGCGCAGGTCGATTCGGCGCTTCCTGAACTTCCCGAGCTCCCGGCGCTTCCCGGTCTCGAAGCGATGGAAGGGCTCGATCGTTTCATCGGCAAGTGGGAGATGGAAGGCATCACGGACGAGGGGCGCGCTGCGCTGCCGGGCGGCGTCGAGTTCACTGCGGAACAGTCCGTGTGGTGGATCGAGCCCGGGCGTTCGCTCGCCGTGGAATGGAACGTCATGCTGGGTGACGGCGTGGAGGTTTCGAGCGGTCGCGGACGCATCACCTGGGACGAGGCCGCCGGGGCCGTGCTGAACATCTACTCCGGGCGCGACCGCGGACGGCCCTTCACCGGGAGCGCGACGCTCATCGGTTTCGATGGCGCGGCACTGGATTGGCGAGGACACGAGACTTCCGGCACCGGTGCGTCCGTCAATTACGAAGTGACCTATCAGTCGGCCGACCGCGACTCATGGGTCGTCGACTTCATCCCGACCTGCATCGACGGGAGTGGCGGCCCGCAGCCCGGCCGTTTCATCTGGAGTCGAACGAATCCGTTCATCGAGCGGCTGGAGATCGCTCCGGAGTTGATCGGCGTCTGGGATGGCACGTGGCAGGACACGATGGGCCGAACCGTTCTATCGACTCTGGAGATCGCCGCCGGCCCCGGTGAGCGGTCGCTTCGGCTTCGATCGACGGATGAAGTCGATGGGGTGGTCCGCGTGGTCGGTGACGAGATCATCTGGCTCGACGCCGGGCCCGACCGGATCCGCACTCGATTCCTCGGGGCCGACGGTCTGGTGACCGGCGGTGTGATGACGCTGGAGTCTTCGCTCGACGGTCAGTCGTATCTTCGGTCGGCCTGGTCCGGCATCGACGAATCCGGTCGACCGCGCAGCGGGGTCGCGAAGATCGATCTCGTCGATGATCGGCTCTCGATCGAGTACGAAGCCTTTGAGATCGACGGCCGTTCTCTCGACCTGGCGGAGCGCGCCGCTTACGCCCGCGAGTACGACCGCCGCATTCGGTAGTATCTTCGGCGTTCCTTGGGCCGGGTACGACGATTGAAATCGATCCGATCGAATTCCCAGTGAGTGGGTACCGGAGGTGGCATGTCTGAAGATCTGACGGTGAATTGGTGGTATCGATCGCCAGCCGGCGTGGTGTACGGCCCCTACGACCGGGACGAGGTCGATCGGTACGTTCGCGATGGTCGAATCGAGGCGTCCGGCTTTCTTCGCGAAGGGCCTGAACCCGAGCCGTGGCAGATGGCTGAATCCGTGATCGACGAACTCCGTGCGCCGGTGTCGCAAGTCGATCCACCGCCGGATCCCGCGGCGGCGGATGCGGGCTTCGAGTCGGAGTTCGAGTCGAGGATCCCGCCCAATCCCCCGGTGACGCCGCCTTCCTCCCCCCAGAACGAGGGTTCTCCGACCAGCAAGGTGGCGTACATCCTGCTCGGGATTCTTCCGGGCGTGATGGCTTCCGTCTTCGGCGTGCACAATCTGGTGGCGGGGTACACGGCGCGG
>CAJWFU010000306.1:0-3991 GCA_913031315.1 uncultured Phycisphaerae bacterium
AGTCGCCGGCGAAGCCCCAGTCCCGCATCGCGTCGAGATTGCCGAGATAGAGCTTCTTCTGAAGCCCCATCTTGATTCGGCCGACCGCGCGGGTGATCTTCCGGGTCACGAAGGTTTCGCCGCGACGAGGACTTTCGTGGTTGAAGAGGATGCCGCAGGAGGCGTGCATGTCGTAGCTTTCGCGGTAGTTCACGGTCATCCAGTGGGCGCAGACCTTCGCACATCCGTACGGCGACCGCGGGTGGAAGGGCGTGGTCTCGCGCTGCGGGACTTCGTGGACCTTTCCGAACATCTCGGAACTCGATGCCTGATAGAAGCGGATCTGCTGGCCCAATCGATCCTGTTCGCTGCGGACCGCCTCCAGGAGCCGAAGCGTTCCGGTGCCGACCACGTCCGCGGTGAATTCCGGTTGGTCGAAGCTGACCTTGACATGACTCTGGGCCCCGAGGTTGTAGACCTCGTGGGGCGAGACCTCCTGCAGGATCCGCATGAGGCCCGAGCCGTCGGAGAGGTCACCGTAGTGGAGCTTCAGGCGAACGCCGCGATCATGCGGGTCTTGATAGATGTGGTCGATTCGCTCGGTGTTGAAACTGGCGGATCGTCGGATGATGCCGTGGACCTCGTAACCTTTGTCCAGAAGAAGTTCCGCGAGGTAGCTTCCATCCTGGCCGGTGATGCCGGTGATGAGGGCTCGGCGGCGGTGCTGATCGTTCATCGGGGACTCCTGCGGCTTTGATCCGGATCGAGACACATCTCGAGGATCGCTTGACCGCTCGCTGGGAACAGTAGTATCGGCCCTCCGGCAGTGGGGCTTGCGGAGTTCCCGTGGTCTCGAGCATGGTTTTCGTCGAAATCGATCATCTGGGCGGGAGCAGCGGGATTCATCGACGCCAGGCCCCCTGAAGGTCGATGACAGGTGCACTCTACGAACGCAGGATCATCGGAGGTTCCATGGATCTGGCAGGCAAGACAGTCGTGGTGACCGGCGGCGCTGGATTTCTCGGCCGATCGGTCGTGGCCCAGCTGAAGGCCGGCGGTGCAGGTCGAATCATCGTTCCCAGACGCCGCGAATACGACCTGGTGCACGAAGAGGCCGCGATTCGGCTCTATCGGGACCATGATCCGGATGTCGTGCTCCACCTTGCCGCAGAGGTCGGCGGCATCGGGGCGAATCAAGCCAATCCCGGGCGGTACTTCTTCGCCAACATGGCGATGGCGGTCAATCTGATCGAACAGGCCCGGATCCATGCGTCGGGTGATCGCCCGTTCAAGTTCCTTCAGGTCGGCACGATTTGCGCGTATCCAAAGTTCACGCCGGTGCCGTTCAAGGAGCAGGATCTCTGGGAGGGTTACCCCGAAGAGACCAACGCCCCGTACGGCATTGCGAAGAAGGCGGCGATGGTGATGCTCGATGGGTACCACCGCCAATACGGGCTGAAATCCGCCTACGTGCTTCCGGTGAACCTCTACGGTCCCTTCGATAATTTTCATCCCCAGACCAGCCACGTCATCCCCGCCTTGATTCGAAAGTGCGTGACGGCGCGGGATGCCGGGGACGATCACATGGAGTGTTGGGGAACCGGTTCCGCGAGCCGGGAGTTCCTGTACGTCGACGATTGTGCGAAGGGCATCGTTCGAGCCGCGGAGGTCCTCAACGAACCCACGCCGATCAACCTCGGCACCTGCATGGAGATCACGATTCGCGAGCTCGTCGAGCTCATCGCGAAGCTCTCGGGCTTCGAGGGCGAAATTCGCTGGGACGCCACCAAGCCGGATGGCCAGCCGCGCCGCTGCCTCGACACGACGACCGCGGCCGCCCGACTGGACTGGAAGGCCACGGTGGGATTCGAGGACGGACTCCGGCGGACGATCGACTGGTTCGTCGAACACCGCGAAGAGATCGAGTCCGCGGAAGCAGACTCGGCGGATTGATCACATGCGGATTCTCCTGATCAACCAGGTCTTCTATCCGGACGTCGCGGCGACGGCCCAGCACGGGCATGATCTCGCGCGCGATCTCGTCCGGCACGGACATCAGGTGAGTGTGATCGCCTCGCGATCGATCTACGGGCAGAAGGGTGCCGGACTCGACCGGAAGGAGATGGTCGACGGCATCGAGATCCACCGGGTCGGTCGATCCTTGTTCGGGAAGGCGGGCATCATCGCCCGCGTCGCGGACTTCGCGCTGTTCTATCTCGCGGCGCTCGTCAAGTCGATGCTTCTGCCTCGCCATGACGTCGTCGTGTGTTTCACGACCCCCCCCTTCATCGCCGTGGTCGGCCGCATGCTGCGCTTCGTGAAGGGAACGAAGTTCGTCTACTGGGTGATGGACCTCTACCCCGATCTTCCGATCGCCTGCGGTGTGATGCGATCGGGATCCCTCGCAAGTCGCTTCTTCGAGTGGGTGAACCGATCGTGCCTCCGTTCCGCGGATGCGGACGTGGTGCTCGGGCGATGCATGGCCGATCTCGTTCGAAGCAAGGGTGTCCCCGAAGATCGGATCCGGATGATCGGCGTCTGGAGCGATCAGGAGGAGGTCAAGCCGGTGCCCCGCGACGAGAATCCCTATCGACGCGAGTGGGGGATCGGTGATCGAACCCTGATCATGTACTCGGGGAACTTCGGGATCGGCCACGACGTCGAGACCTTTCTCCACGCCGCCCGCGAGCTCAGAGGCGACGATCGGGTCCGCTTCGCCTTCGTCGGCGGGGGGAAGAAGAAGGAAGAGGTCGAGCGTTTCGTCCGGGAGGAGCGGCTGGAGTCGACCTGCGTGATCGCGCCCTACCAGCCCCGTGAACGACTCGATGAACTCCTCAGCGCCGCCGATGCGCATCTGGTCAGCCTGCTCGAGGGCGTGGAGGGGATCATGGTCCCCTGCAAGCTGTTCGGAATCCTCGCGGCGGGTCGGCCGGCGATCTTCATCGGCGACGAACGCAGCGAGATCTCCCGGGTCATCGTGGAGAACCGGTGTGGCGCGTCGGTACGTCAGGGAGACGTCGACTCGCTCGTCGAGACCATTCGCGGATACGCCGACGATCCCGCCTCCTGCGAGCGGGCGGGTGAGCGGGCGAGAAACTCACTGATCGAAGAGCACGGTGCCGTCCACCGATTCGCGGCGTGGCGGAGCCTGCTCGAAGAGCTCGTCGGGGACGCGGCGACCAACAGAACAAGCGGGAGTTCAAACACGTGATCAAGTACGTCTTCATACAGAACGAACCGTTCCTCCTGCCCAAGGTGCTGGACAAGTACCTCCGCGATCATCACGACACCACCGCGGGCGTGAACATCCAGAGCGTCGCCCAGGGGAAGCGGACGGTCTTCGAGACCGCCATGGAGCTGCGGCGGCTCTATGGGTTCGGCTACTTCCAGTGGAAGTTGCGCAAGTACCTCGTCAAGAAGATTCTCGGCAAGATCGAGAACGACTGGCTGAGGTCGACGAAGCGATGTCATTCCGTTCGAGCGGTCGCGAGGAAGTACGGCGTCGAGGTCACCGAAGCGGTCGACGTGAACAGCGATGCGTTCCTCGCGCATCTCCGAGAGAAGAAGGTCGATTTCATTCTTTCAATCTCGGGCACCCAGCTCTACAAGAAGAAGCTTCGGGAGCAGACCCCCAAGGGGATCGTCAACTGCCACGGCGCGCTGCTGCCGAAGTATCGAGGACTCATGCCCAGCTTCTGGACGTTGGCGAACGGCGAGCAGGAGGGCGGCGTCTCGGTGCACTTCGTCGATGCGAAGCTCGACAACGGTCCGATCCTCGTCCAGAAGCGTTACCGCCTCAATCCATGGGACTCGCTCGAGGAGGTGATGGCCCGGTCGAAGGACCTCGCGGCGGAGGCGATCCTCGAATGCGTCCGATTGGTGGAGGCGGGAGACCCGCCGTTGATTCCGAACCCGGAGGAGGAGTCGACGCACTTCTCGATGCCGACACCCGAGGATCTGCGGAGGCTCCGCGAAAGAGGACACCGGCTCGTTTGAAACGAGTCACGCCACA
>CAJWFU010000307.1:0-3990 GCA_913031315.1 uncultured Phycisphaerae bacterium
GCATCGTTGTCCCACGCCTGTCGGATGTAGGTCATCACCGCCGCGAGATCGATGTCGCTTCCGAACGGCGCCGCGGGCATCGCCTGGTTGTAGACCCGGCCGTCGACGCGGATTCTCCCCTGCAGTCCGTGGAGCAGGATGCGCGCGAGCCGCTCCGGATCACCGGTGACGAACCGGCTGTTCGTGAGCGGGGGGTAGACGGGTGGCAGTCCCTTGCCGCTCGGCTGGTGGCACGTCATGCAATGACCGTAGAGACGACGACCTCGGGTCAGCAGACCATCCGCCGACGTGTCGACGTCCGCCTTCTTCGAAGCACCCGGACGCCCGACCCAGCGGAGCGTCGGATCGATCGAACGGGCGGCCTCGACGATTCGGGGGTCACAATCATCCGGCGTGGCGCTCAACACGTCGTCCCAACCCACCGGACTCCCGAGCAGCATGATCGGCTTGGGCTTTCTGGAATCCGGCCGCGTTCGTTCCGCGATCCGATCGAGTAGGAGAAGGCTGGTCGCGGGCGCAGACGAGCGAAGATCGGAAGCGAAGGTGACAAGCCCGGTCACGGCATCCGGACGACGAGCGGCGAGCACGCTGTCCGCAAGCTCCCGAAGCACCTGTCGCTGCGCTGCGCCTGCGCGTCCGAGCCAGTGCTCGTTCCGGGGATCGCCGGGACCGAGCAGCATGTCGACCTCTCGACCCGCGAGGCCGGTCATGACCGCCTTCCGAATCGCGGAGTCCTCGGCGTCGCGTTCGAGCACCGCGTCGAACATGGGAAGCGCGTATTCCGTCGGAAGTTCACCGATCGACAGCACCGCCTGCATCCGGACACGAGGGTGGGCGTCGAGCGCGAGGGCCGCGAGCGGCCCCGTGGCGGTCGCCGGTGGCATCGACTCGGCGATTCGCGCGGCATGTTCACGGATGATCGGATCGCCATCTCCGACGAGACCACCGAGCAGGGTGGATTCGACCGCTCCGATTCCATCGAGGGTCCACATGGCGTGCAGCCGGCTCGCGATCGTCCGGTCGGCATCGAATGCGATGTCCCGGAGCATCGAAGCCACCTCGATCGCACGCCGCTCGACCAGGATTCGTTGTGCCGTGTCCCGACGCGAACCGTTCGGATCGGTGTCGAGAACGCCGACGAGCTCGCGATCCGACATCGATGCGATCGGCATGTTGTCGATCGATTCGGGCGCATCCTCGTCCATCACCCTCCAGATCCGTCCCATCCCGATCGGACTCGCGAGACCGCGGGCCTCGACCTGCTTTCGAAGCCACGACGTCATGTAGATCCGATGCTGGACCACCCCGCGGGCGAAGTCGACCACGTAGAGACCACCGTCCGGCCCGGTGAGAAGGTTCACCGGCCGGAACCGTTCGTCGGTCGACGCGAGGAACTCCTTCTTCTCGTACACCGGCGATGCGACCGGCACGCCGTCGCGGTCGACCAGGTCGTATCGCTTGACGAGGTTGCCCGCCGTCTCGCACACGAAGGCGTCTCCGTAGGCGCCGTCGATCATGGTTCCCCGAAAGATCTCCGGTCCGCAGGCGGCGGTGAACGACTGGAGCGTTCCATCCTTGCGCAGAGTCCGGTTCTGGTAACCGCGATTCACGCCCGGGTTGATGCGGACCGGCCAGGTCGATCGGTCGGACGCCACGCGACGCGGCACGCCGGGAAGACCACTCGCCCCGGGATTGCGCGACGCGTAGTGCTTCGGAATCGCATCGCCGATCAGCGGATCGGAATTGGGCGAATAGAAGAGTCGGCCGAGATCGTCGCGGGCGACGCCCCACTGGCCATGTCGCGGAACTTCACGGGTCTCGACCTCGAGATCACCGTCGCGACCTTCGCGAAGTCGGAATGACTGGTGGTGCTGCGACGTCTCGTAGAAGTTGTCGATCCCGTACCGAAGACCGTTCCCGGCATGCTCGGGGTTCTCGATGCCCGCGAAACCCGAGACCAGGATCTGCGTGTCGTCGGCACGTCCGTCGCCATCGAGGTCGCGGCAGTAGACGAGGTTGGGAGGTTCGATCACCAGCAATCCGTCGAAGGCGGGGGCGATTCCCCGTGGGAGCACGAGGTGATCGAGAAAGACTTCGGCGTCGTCCATCACGCCGTCACCGTCGCGATCGCGAAGCTTCACCACCCGACCGACGGGTTCCTCTTCACCGTCGCCGTCCGCATTGGGCATGTAGCCGCGCATCTCGACCACCCAGAGATCTCCGTTCCCGTCGAAGGCGATCTGCACGGGATCGCCGATCAGCGGTTCGCTCGCGATCAGATCGATCCGATGCCCCGGCTGAAGCTGGAACGCCTCCATCGCCGATTCGGGCGTGAGTGGCGGTGATGGCGGCAGCACCCACGCTTCCGGAAGCGGTCGCTGGGTCTCTCCCGATCGGTCACCGTTCTGCGCGAGGGCGGAGGTGATCGGAAACAGGATCGAGATCAGTCGAAGCAAGGTGGTTCGGGCCATGTGAAGAGTGTAGGAGTCGAGGCGTCAGACATGAAATCGAAACTCGGATCGATGCCGTCCATCCGGCCCTGACGGGTATGCTCGCGGCATGCGATCCCACCTTCTCGTCGATGCATGTCGCCTCCTAGGAACCCTGGTGGTCTCGACCACGGTTTCAGCACAGGAGATCACCACCGAGGTCCCACCACCGTGGTGGAGCGGGGTCGAGATGAAAGCGTTGGTCCCTGCTCCGAAGACGCCAGGCGGCGATCCCGAGGGCTGGTCCGTCGTCGGAGGGCCCGTCCAGTTCGAATTCACGACCGGGCCGGACGGTGATCTCGAGATCAAGGGATCGGGCAACGCACCAAGAAACGGGTTCCTCGCGAGTGATCGGGACTACGGCGACTTTCTCGTCGAGTTCGAGGTCATGATCGCCCGAAACGGTGGGAATTCCGGTTTCCAGATCCGAAGCACCGCGGATGAAGGGCGAATGGTCGGTTACCAGATCGAGATCGATCCTTCCGAGCGATCATGGTCGACGGGGTTGTACGACGAAGGTCGGCGCGGATGGCTGGCGACCCTCGAGGACAACGCCACCGCCCGGGATGCATTCGTACCCGGCAAGTGGAACACGATCCGGATTCTCGCGATCGGTCCGAGAATCCGGACCTGGATCAACGAGGTTCCCGCCATCGATCATCTCGACTTCATGGATCGATCCGGACGATTCGGATTCCAGGTCCACTCGGGACGATGTGACGTCCGTTGGCGAAGGATCCGGCTCGCCGACTTCGGGATTCCGAAGACGGAGTCGATGCTGGATGCGGCGTCCCCCTGGAGTTTCGACATCGACCCGGAACAGAGCGTCCGACAGGATGAGACGGGGATCCACTTCGACGCCGCCACGGGTGGGGCCATCACCACGAAGACGTCGATCCCCGACTTCCCGCTGGTGCTCGATCTCGAAGCGACGATGGCGAAGGGATTGATGCTGATTCAGTTGGGCGACATGCGGACCGGACCGGGTTACGGCATCCGGATTCCGGGGCCGATCGGCGAGGATGGGAAGCCCGGATCCATCCGGATCCTGCGGGATCTCGACCGAATGCGGGTACTGGTCGACGACGTTCCCCTGATCCCGGGCCCGCCGGATCTGGATGGACCACTGTCGCTGAGAATCGGCACCGTGCCGGGCACCACCGCGACGATCACCCGCGCGGAGCTCGATGTCCCCCCGGCCATGGAAATGGAAGCGATCCGGATCTCGCGATCGAAACCGATCGTGAGGCGGGATGAGGATGCCGTTGAAAGCGACGAGGTTTCGAAGTGATTCAGCCCGCGATCCGAGGCCATTCGACCCGGTCCGCACCAACCACCCGATCACGCCCCGTCTCCTTCGCCCGGTAGAGCGCTCGGTCCGCCGCGGCGATGAGCTTCTCGGGCGTCGGGTCGCCGTCGATGCATCCGAGATCCGCCACGCCGAACGACGCCGAGATCCGGATTCCCGGCCGATCCGGCCAGTTGATCTCGCTGATCCGGG
>CAJWFU010000308.1:0-3982 GCA_913031315.1 uncultured Phycisphaerae bacterium
GGCGAATCTTCGACCCATCGTCGATCGCGATGGCGACGGACTCGCGGACGCCTGTGCGGCGGATTGCGACGGCGACGGCGTGTCCGATGCGACTGCCATCGCGACCGGGCTCGCGGAGGATTGCAACGGGAACGGGATCCCGGATGCCTGCGATCTCGGATTCGAAGGTGACCCGGTCGTGGCCTGGTGGCGGTTCGACGATCCGGCGGACCTGGGGCGGGACAGCGGGCCGCTCGGCCTCCATCTCGATGCTTCGGGTGCCGGTGCGACCACCTCGACTCCCGTGGAGTCGATTCCCAGGACCGGCGACGCCGACCTCGGCTCGGCGACCTTCGACTTTTCGTCCCGCCTCACGACCCTCGATCCGAACCAGGATCTGAGCCTGGTCGACCGACGATTCACCGCCGAGGCCTGGGTGCGGCTCGACGAACTGGCGAATGACGCCTCGACCCCGGCGTCTCGGCAGTGGTTGTTCCAGCGGAAGAACCCGACTTCGGATGGAAGGATCGAGTGGGCGTTCCTCGTCCAGTCGGGCAACATCCACGAGGTCTGTGATCTTGGAGTCTTCGGCGATGGGCCGTTTCCCACCGGGCGGCAGTTGGCCGTGGTCCTCGGCACCGGAAGCGGTGACTCGGGTGACAAGTGGTGTGTCCTGAGCGACCTCCAGATCGAGGACGGCGACTGGCACCACGTCTCGATCGGATGGGATCCGATCCGTTCCGAAGTCCGCTTCGAACTGGATGGCGAAGTGGACCTGCAGCGATTCGAGAATCGAGGCCTCAACTCGAACCTGCATCGCTTTGCGGTGGGTGCCCACGTCAACGATTCCGGAACCTGGAATCAGGGAGTGCGCGGCCTGGTCGACGAGGCGAGGATCCGGCTGGGGCTCGTCCCGCTGGAGGAGATGCTGGACCGACCCTACGACCCGGCCTCCGTCGACGACGACGGGAACGGCGTTCCGGACGAGTGCGATTCCGCTGGCTGCACCGGTGACCTCGACGGTGATGGCGCTGTTGGTGGTTCCGACCTCGGACTGCTTTTCGTGCAATGGGGCGGCGCCGGCACCGCGGATCTCGATGGAGACGGCGTGGTCTCCGGAGCCGATCTCGGCATCCTGTTCGTCCAATGGGGACCGTGTCGCTGAATCGTCGGCATCCGCGCGACGATCGGCCTCGCCGTGGTCCGGGATGCGGTCGTCCGCTGGGTCTCAGTTCCGGGAGGGGACGACGTCCACGGGGATCGTGATCTCCGCGATCGTCCGGGTCTGCAGTGGGGGTGCACCCCGATCGTCCGGCCGGGTCGAATAGTCGCTTCGGAGGAATCTCGCGACCCCGCCCTGGGGATGACTTCCGGCCGCGAGATCGGAGAGCACGATCAGGGCTTCGTCACGCTGCGGCCCCGCCGGCATCTTCAGAACGCGATTGACCGTTCCGATCCATCGAGCGGTCCGTAGCGGCCCGCGTCCGGTCGCGAAGGACTCGCGTTCGACGCCGCCGTCGGGACCGACGAACTCGAATTCGAGCACCGAGCGGATCGGTTCGCGAATCGGGTAACCGAACTTCGGATAGCACGCCAACGGCCAGCCGTAGTTGTCGCCGCGGATCCCGTACCACCCGTTGCCGATGAGAAGCGCCGCTCCGACCACCCCGACCGGGATGAGTGAGGATCGAGGCGGAGAGCCGATGCCGCGGGGAATGCCGATGCTCGTCGAGTGGAGACCGAATCGCGAGAGCAGGCGCGGCCAGTCGAGCAGGCAGGGGTAGATCACCATCAGCGAAATGAACCCGATGTTCAAGGTGAGCAGATTCGCCAGGTGAAACAGGAGTCCGAGCACCAGGGCGGCGATCCTCGTCGGTCGGCTGAACATGAGCAGTACGAACGACATCTCGAAGACCACCACCCCGAGCCCCCCGAGTCGCAGCAGCCACGGGTGGCCGGTGGGATCGAATACCGGCTTCCAGGTCGCATGGGTCGTCCACTGGTGCCAGATCTGGTTTCGAAGATGGTCACTGAAGATCCAGTCGAGACCGCCGGTCCAGAGCTTCCAGGCCCCCGGGAAGAAGTAGACCATGCCCAACAACAGCCACGCGAGCCGAAGAGGCAGTCCGTAGCGGAGATCCGGACGAGGCGATGGTCGCCGTCCTCGGATCAGGCTGTCGACCGAAAGGACGTCGCCGCACGGAGAAGTCGCGAGCAGGGCGGCGAACCACACCAGGTGGTGGGAGTGATTGACCTTTCCGTGGAGTTGCGGGACCCCCAGCACGAGCAGTGTGAGGAGCGTGCTCGCGATGGTCGCGGGGCGGGTGAGAAGCCCGAGCATCGCCATTGCGGTGGTCACGGTCCACGCGATGAGGATCAGTCGCGCGGTGGTCGGATCGGGAATCAGGAGCGTGAGCAGGGGGCCGATGCCCGACGGTGGAAAGAGAATCGCCTCGGGGAGCGAGGCGTGGACCAGGAACTCCTCCCGTCCCGCGGGAATCAGCAGCAGTGCCCCGAAGGTGGCGATTCGGAGAATCGCGAGGTTCAAGGGTGCGTCGGGTTCGGTGAGATACCGCTTCACGCTGCCACTCACCGATCGGCGATGGATGAACGCCAACACGCCGGTCGCAAGGAACAACCAGAGCAGGCCGAGACGGCTCATGACCGTTCGACCCACCCAGAGGGCATGCCCGGGGTCCTCCCAGGCGGGGTCGATCGTGCGTCGCTCCTCGATCAGGTCGACGAGGGCCGGAATACCGCCTTGGCCGGACGCGGCTGAATCCACCACGCCGTTCAGCAATCCGTACCAGGCGAGCCAGAGGGCGACCCAGCCCCCGAGAATGATCATCGCGAATCGGAGGAACGTCTTTCGATGTCGAAGGCGTGGCGTCATGGGCGAATCGCTGCGGGGCTCTCCGTTCTTCGGATCGAAGGTGTCTCCAGCGTGAGTGTGGTTCGATCTCCGCTCTGGCAGCGAGAGGCTCGACCCCGGGCCCGTTCAGGAAGTCTCCGGTCAGGCATCGGGCCAGGGGACCGGACGTCCCAACAGTCGGGCCAGTCGCTCGTTTTCGGGTGCAAAGCGGGCTCGGAGGCGAGCGAGTACCTCCGGGGGCGGGACTTCCCCGTCGCCACGATTGGCGATCGGAGCCGGGTCGTCCATCGGGTTTGGTGGGAGCCCGAGCCAGTCGAGCACCCGGTTGCTGGTCCCTTCGGGATCCTTGAAGTGATCCTCGGAAAAGAGAACGAGAATGCGTTCGGGCCCAAAGGCTTCGAGCCACCGCTCGAGCTGTTCCGCATACCGGCCTCGGGCGAGGTAGGAGAAGTGTTCGTGCGGCCCGGAGACGGCATGGGGATGGTCGAGGAGGCGTTGCGACTCGCCAGCAAGCCTGGCCGGTTCCTGTTCGATCGCGTTCTCGAAGTCGAGGGTCTCGACGCCGAGCCGTCGCTCATGTCGATGGTGCGACCACGCTCGCAGGGCGGGATCACGAAGCAACACCACGAGATCGATCTCGGGACCCAGCAGGTCGCGGGCGATCGTCGGGGTTCTCGGATGAAAGAGGTAGTAGGGGCAGGCGTCGCCGGCTCGAAGTCGGCCACCGAGTCGATTCCGGAGACGATTCCGCCGGAAGCCGGACTCCTGAAGGCTTCGGTAACGCAGTTTCGATGGATGGGAGCCGGCGAGGACCCGGCACTCTTTCGCCGCCCTCGGGAGAATGCGGGGCGAACGGGAGATTCGTCGATCGAGATCGGTGGTTCCGGACTTCTGGGCACCGATCAGGAGGAAGTCCGGAAGAATCCGCCACGGTGCGGAAAGCCTTCGATGCAGGCTCGGTCGGGGTTCCGGGGTTGGAACGCAGTCTTGCGTTGGTGGTGCCTGAGGCATGGATCTGACGATACAGTTCGGATGAGGATTCGTCGATGATTCCCTGGCTGCGAAAAAAATCCGTTGGAACCCGGTTCCTGATTCTCTTTCCCGGACGGACGGGGAGTTCGTGGCTGGTCG
>CAJWFU010000309.1:0-3970 GCA_913031315.1 uncultured Phycisphaerae bacterium
ATCCGTGGCGTCCACGAGACCGTCGGCCATCATCCGATGTACCGCATCACCGGATATCTCCCGGCCAGCACCATCTCATCGATCACGAATCGCCGGATCCGTGGGTACCAAGCCAGTACCTCTCGCTGGAAGCGAAGCTGGTCGCGGGTCTCGACCTCGAGGGTCGCCTTGAATGCCTGGAAATCGAATCCGGCAAGCCGGATTGCGATGTCTCGGGCCATGGCATGGCACCACGACGTGGTGTCGGCATCGTCAGGATTCGTAACGGCGACCCGACGACAGCGAACCGCCAATGATTCGAGCTGCTCGAAGACCCCAAGTGCCGTTTCATCCGGGAGCGTGTAGGAATCAGGGATCTCCGGGAGCGACGCTTCACCGTTCCCATTGAACTGGAGCCGGCACTTCACTTCGCCTGCGATCATCGCCCCGACCAGCGAGGCCGCGGCCTGCTCGGGAAGGTCTGGCCGATGTCCGGTCGTCGCGGGTCGGTGGAGCACGCGGGTGGGGACGCCCTGCCCGTAGGCAAGCGGGCGATTGATCGCCGCGGACAGCGGTCGCAGCAGATCTGCGACCAGTTCGTTGTCTGATCGGTAGCTGGTTCGAACCGTGCGGTGCGGATTGCGGAGTGAGATCCGATCGTCGGTGAGAAACCACCACGGAAAATGGTCGAGTCCGGGACAGAGCCACCTCGCCAGGCACGATGAGACGTGGGTTTCGGACCCTCGAAAGGCGAACAGCCGGTTCTCACCCGCGGAAATCGTGCGATGCTCGATCGGCCGCCCTTGATTCGCGATGGTGGAGTCGACCATCGCGATGGTACGGAAGTCGGGAAGGCCGTACTCGGTGATCGCCACCGCGGCGATCTCGACGTCCTTCGACTGGCTGTTCTCCGTCATTTCCGCGTGGTCCACGACGAACCGACTGCTGTCACCGAGGCGGGACAGACGATCGAACGCCTGGTGCATCGTGTTGTGACGATGGTTCGAGACCGGGACCACGCCCCAGCCCTCGGTGCGAAGCGCTCCCACCGTGCGGCCGATCGGTTCGAAGATCGGTCCGATTCGATTCGGTCGCATCGCGATCCGGCCGCCGAGCTCGGAGAACCGTTCTGACCCATGCAGGATCTGGCTGTTTTCGGAGCGGCCGGGCAGGAGGTCGTCGCACCCCTCCAGGAACGGCGCTTCCTCGGGGACCGTGGTGTCGTCGTCCATCGAGAGTACGCGGCCCAGCAGTGGCAATTCCGTCGCGATGCGACTCTGGGCGTAGCCGCTGCGAAGAAGGAAGTTCTCGAGAACCCGTTCCGGGGGGCGGAGCCTTTCCCGAATCAGATCGGCGGCTTCCGTTTTCGTCTCGAGATCCTGAAGGAAGATCTCGGGCCGTCGAACGACCGGGCGCTCGGAGTGGTGGATCGCCCAGCTGATGTTGGCAGCCTTCGATTCGAGCGAGCAATCGAGCGTCTGGTCACCGATCACGATCCGGGAGTCCTCTGCGATGCCTTCCGCTTCGAGCCGGGTCGCGACGCTGTGGAGCCAGTGTCCCAGATCGCCGGGTGACTTCCCGGTGACGCTTCGCCAACGACCGCGGGTCGGGCAGCAGATCGTTCGGGAAGCCTCTTCCGGAGGCAGTGTCGATTTTTCAAATCGCCCCTCTGATCGCTTCATCCGTACCGGCCTCCGGACATAGACGACGGAAAATCGTCGCGTCGATCCGTGATGGATGCTCGCGAGCCGTGCCGTTTTGTCGTCGCCTTTCGAGTGCCGTCGGTTTTCGGTCGCTGTCCGTGATGCATGGATTTCTCAGGTGCTGTTGATGACGTTGGACGGCAGCGAGGTTGAAAATGACCGACCTTCATCATGGTAAGGAAGTCGAATGGCCATCGATGGGCGATTTGGTGAAAGGCGGAATTCCGCTGGTTTTCGGACAGAGTCGGACCATCCGACGCTCCGGGAAACGGTCGAGTGGGCGATCAAGATCCTTCCTTCCTTCCTTCCTTCCTTCCTTCCTTCCTTCCTTCCTTCCTTCCTTCCATGTCAACACCGATCGTCTCTGGCGGGCGTCCTCCGGCACGGACGCCGATCTTCGGTGACCCATGAATCGTGAAGGTCATGAAAATGACGGTGAGAAACCAGCCGGCTCTTTGAAAGAGGGGGAGCGGGTCGGAACGCTCTGGCCCACCACTCAAATGGTGGCGATTGACCGGTGCCTTCCGGTCGGAGGCGGAACATTCGACGGATTTCTTCTCGTCAAGGTCGTCGCGCGGACCGTGGGGGCGAGTCTGGGCCTCGAAGGATCACGATTGATTCGCCGAGCCGATTC
This sequence comes from uncultured Phycisphaerae bacterium, assembly GCA_913031315.1. Taxonomy (GTDB): domain Bacteria; phylum Planctomycetota; class Phycisphaerae; order Phycisphaerales; family SM1A02. The sequence goes on from CAJWFU010000309.1 coordinate 2,317, forward strand.
ACGAGGTCGCTGGAAGGGTTCCGGACATGTGATGGTCACGGCCGAATCGAGGACGGCGACCTGTCGATCCGAATTCCTCGCGGGGGCGATCAGGAAGTATCACATCACCGCCTTGCTGTTCTGGAAGGGCGCGATTTTGACCTCTAAGATGAGTGTCTGAACATGGCGTGGCCATGCTCCTCGACTCCGTGCAGGAAATCGCGAATGACCGTGGGTGATGCTGATCAAAGTTTCGCAGACCGGCCGGGTGAAGCGTCGTCGCCGACGTCGGGGCGCCGCCGGAATCTTCTCTGGTTCCGCCGCCAGCTGAGGATCCACGACCAACCACTCTTCGATCCGCTCGCCCCGGATCGAGACGAGGTGGTCGCGGCCTGGATCCTCGATCCCCGTGAGCATCTGGACGTGATCCAGGACTTCACCCGGGCCGGCACCCATCGACTCCGCTTTCTCCTGGAGTCGGTGCGGGCCCTTCGGGAATCGCTCGGTCGCTTCGGGGTGGGGCTGGTCGTGCGGATCGGAGAGCCCGAAGACGTGCTTCCCGATCTCTGCCGCGATCTCGCCATCGATCGGTTGTGTTTCGTCGAGGAGCCGGGAACGGAGGAACGTTCGATCGAGCGCACGCTGAAGCGGGGCGGCTCCGTCGAGATCATGTCCCTTGCTCCGGAAACACTTTTTCAGATCGACGACCCTCGAGCGTTCGCCCGCGAATTGCCGGAGGTGTTCAGTTCCTTCCGGCGCACGGCCGAGCGGGGGCTCGAGATCGCGCCGCCGCGCCCGACGCCGTCTCTTCTCGTTCCGCTGGCGATGCCTGGATCCTTCGATTTCGGATTGGTGCCGGAGGTCGACGGGCTCGGTCTGGAGGACGACCCCTCCGATTCGAGGGCGGTGCTCGGATTCGAGGGGGGCGAGCCGGCGGGGCTCGATCGGATGCGGGATTGGATGTTCACCGGCGATCATCTGAAGGAATACAAGGTCACTCGGAACGGGATGCTCGGCGGGGACTACTCATCGAAGTTCTCCCCCTGGATCGCCCTCGGCGCGCTGTCGCCTCGACTGATCGCCGAGGAGACCCTCCGGTACGAACAGGAGCGGGTCGCGAATGACTCGACCTATTGGTTGCGATTCGAACTGTTCTGGCGCGAATATTTCCGGCTGTATCTTCTCAAGCACGGGCGGATGCTCTTTCACGCCGCGGGCCCGTCGACGATGCCGATGGTCTGGAGTCGCGACGAGAAACGTTTTGATGCCTGGAGATCGGGTACCACCGGGATCCCGCTGATCGACGCCAACATGAGGGAACTCCGAACAAGCGGCTACATGTCGAATCGCGGTCGGCAGCTGGTGGCCAGTTTCCTGTCCAAGAACCTCGGCGTCGACTGGCGGTGGGGCGCCCGCTGGTTCGAGCATTGTCTCATCGACTACTGCCCGGCGGCGAACTGGGGGAACTGGGCCTACGCCGCGGGAGTCGGTGCCGATCCGCGGGGCTTCCGGGGATTCGACATCGGCAAGCAGGCTCGGAGATACGACGCCGACGGCGATTATGTGGCGCACTGGCTCCCGGAACTGTCGGCGATCCCCGGTTCCAAACGGCATGCTCCATGGCTCACCGGTGGTCCGACGCCGATCGTCGATCCGGCGCGATCCCTCGAGGCGG
>CAJWFU010000310.1:0-3948 GCA_913031315.1 uncultured Phycisphaerae bacterium
CGCCACCCCCACCGTCCCCGGTTCCTGCACTCTCCCCACCCTCGGCATCGACGCCGCGGTGGTCGACGAGGATGGACGGGAGGTTCCCCACGGAACCGGCGGTCTGCTGGTCATCCGAAAGCCCTGGCCCAGCATGCTGCGCGGCATTCACGGTGATCGCGACCGGTTCCTCGAGACCTACTGGTCCAGAGTCCCCGGCATGTACACCGCCGGCGATGCGGCGCACCGCGATGATCGCGGGTACTTCTGGATCCTCGGCCGGATCGACGACGTCATCAACGTGTCGGGCCATCGGCTCGGTACCGCGGAGGTCGAGAGTGCGTTGGTCAGCCATCCGGCGGTGGTGGAAGCCGCAGTGGTCGGATTCCCACACGAGATCAAGGGCACCGGCATCGCCGCCTTCGTGACCCTCGGCCCCGGACAGGAGGAAGGCGCAACGCTCAAGGATCTTCTTCGCCAACACGTGGGGAAGGAGATCGGGGCCATCGCGAAGCCGGATCAGATTCGATTCACCAACGCCCTCCCGAAGACCCGCAGCGGAAAGATCATGCGACGCCTCCTTCGCGACATCGCCGCGGGACGCGACTCCGACCAGGACACCACCACGCTCGAAGATGTTTCCGTGCTGACTCGACTGCGTGAATCCGACGGCGAGTGAGGTATCCACTTCAACCGACGCCCGCCCCGACCCCTTCGACCCCTTCGACCCGAGACCGATCATGCGCTACTTCCTGATGTTCGCGGTGTTCACCGTCGGATTCCTTCAGCCGTTTCAAGCCGGCCTCAACGCGATCGGCGCCAAGACCCTCGGTTCGCGATTCCAGGCCGGGTGGCTCAACGGTTTCGTGAACATCCTCTTGCTTTCCGGCCTTCTTCTGGTGCTCAAACTCATCGGAGGTCGCCCTCTGGGAGGTGGACTCCCGGATCCCGACGGTCTCCGCGCGATCCCGTGGTGGGGCTACCTCGGCGGAGCGATCGGAGCGTCCATCGTGGTGGTCCAACTCACGGCCGCCCCCAAGCTCGGCGCAGCCCTGCTGGTCGCGATCTTCGTGGGGGGGACCGCCTTCGGAAGCCTGCTCTGCGATCGCTTCGGCCTGGTCGGCTACGAACGTATTCCGATTCCCGCGACCCGATTACTCGGAATGGGACTGGTGGTGGCCGGCATCATTCTGGTCGCACGACCACTGGCCACCACCGACTGAACGGAGCGGGATCATCAGTTTGGGACTCTGCTTGCCGAGCAGGGCTCAGGCTCAGGGGCCGACGGGCTGGAGCATCCAGTCCGGCGAGCTCGCCTGGTCGCTCCATCGACGCATGTCGCGAAGCTCGAGCACCGTCGAGGTCTCGACGGCGCCGTCGGCCGTGGTGGCGATCACGACATCGCTGTCGCCTTCCTTGTGGCGGGGACTCACGAACCCGGCCGAAGTCGCTTCCGTCGATTCGTAACGAGGGGCCCAGAGAACGTCTGCCCAGTTGGGTGGCAACACCCGGAAGAAACCCTGGCGAATCTCACCCGTCTCACCCGGCCCGGCCTCGTCGGTGCGACTGGTCGAGAACACCACGAGTCGGTCGGGACGTCGGATGGTGGAGGTCCGCGTGGCGTAGAACGGGCCGAAGGTGTCCTCGAAGATCTGGCTGAAGCCGCCGAAGTTTTCGTCGCCACCGACGTAGACGCTGTTCAGCCCGAAGGCTGGAAAGGTGCTCACCAGATAAAGACTCGAGGACGTCGGAGATGCCGAAAGCCCTTCGAGGGCCTTCTTGGTGTCGCCCGAATAGAGGGCCGAGAAGTTATGCCCGAGATACGGGGCGAGTCGGAGTGGCCATCGTTTCCCCGCGACGTCCGCAGTCTCCTCGTCGATCCACTCACCCTCGGCGGTTCGGGCCCGAAAGCCGGCGGCGTACCCTGGAAGAACTGCTCCGCGGTGATCCGTGGCGTAGGTGGCCCAGGCCATTCCGAGGGATCTTGCCGCAGCCATTTCAGTGGTCTTGTCCGCGCCAGCCCGGACCGCCGTGGCGGCATGAATCACCAACGCGATCAGAATCACGATGGCGCCGATGCTGGTCAGCAGTTCGACCAGTGTGAAGCCGCGGTGGCTGGTTGATGATGTGAGGTTTGAAGGCACGAAGGCTGGCCTGAATCGAGGTTCCTGAATCACGGTCCATTCTAGCCGCTCCACCGAACCTGATCGACCCTCACTGGGTAGCGAACCATGCCGGGAGATATCGCCCTTCTTCCACGGGCTCCCGAAGGGATGAAAACCGCCCTCACAACTCTTAATCGAAGAAAACGACGGTTTCTTCGCCCGAGTCGGCGCCTACGGTTCTTTCTTGATTGCATTGCTTCCTCCGATCGCCAGAATCGGAGGTTCCACCCTTTCCTCGGACCTTTCGTCATGCCCCGCACCCCTGGTCCCGTCTCCATGCTTGCCCTGGCTCTTGCCGGCTCCGCCGCCGCCCAGTCGTTCGACGCTTCCTGGGGATCGCCCACCGCCGATCGGTGGAACTACGGCTTCAATTCCACCCCCGGCACCCGCAGCGTGGGATCCGTGTTCGGCTACACCGGGGACCTGTACGAGTTCGACGAGCGAGACGGCCAGATCATTCTGATGTTCGACACGTCGAGCCAGATACCGACGGGCTCGGGATTCGATCGATATCGCATCGATGAAATCGAAGTGACGGTGACCCTCTCCGACCCGCAACTCGGTGGCTATGACACCTCCGTGGATGCGTGGACCACCCACCTGCCGATCGACGACCCGGCCTTCGAGGCGGACCTTGATCCCGGACGCCCCATCGAACTCTTTCCGACCGGATTCCGAAACGGGGTCGATGCCGCGACGTGGACGGAATCCACCGACTTCAGTCTGGTCGGCCCCTTCGGCTACGGCGTTCGTTCCGCGTACGCCGCGGACTTCAACCGCCAAGGCGATCTGGTCGACGTGTCGAATTCCATCACCGACGGCCGAACCCCGACATCCCTCGCAGTGGGCCGGGTCGAAGGCGCGTCGGAAGGTGCGGAACTCCCGGAGGGCTCGGTGATCCGGTTCACATTCTCGGGTGCCGATCCCCGAGTCGCGGCCTGGCTTGGCGAAAGCCTGGATGACGGCCGCATCCATTTCAGCCTCTCTTCCCTGGTCGAGGCTCAGGAACAAGGCGGCGATTTCGTCGACCTCTATCTCCGCGAGAATCCACTCGTGAGCGCCGGTGTTCGGTCGGCGGCCACCCTGCGAATCGTGGGCGAGATCGTCGAAGACTGCAATGCCCCGGGTGATCTCGATCATGACTGCGTGATCGGGGGCGGCGACATCGGAATTCTGCTGAGTCGTTGGGGAAGTGATGATCCGGACGCGGATCTGAACGGCGATCAGGTGGTGAACGGGGCCGACTTCGGCGCCCTGCTCTCCCTGTTCTGAATCAACGCAAACACCCTCGCGACTCGAACAAGCGGTCGCGAGGGCGTTGTGGTGACTCGATCATCCTCCGACCTGTGAAGGATCATCCGTGATCCCAAGGCCGTGCGGGCTTCCATGCGGGGCGTCCGTGCCCCTGTCCCTCGCGGGTTCTCGAATCCGATCGACCATCCATGGTGCGATCCTGCCTTCGAGACCTGGCCGAGGTGGTTCCAACCCGAAGGATCAGGGCATCCTTGCCCGATTCCTTGCAGCCATATGAAGAACCCCTTCACCGTCAAGACTTTTCATCATCCAAGCGATCAGCGGGAGGACACCCCATACGAAGTCCTCCTGTCGATCGGACCGGCGGGCTGGACATCAGCCGACCGCGGACCCCATCTTGAAGACCGGCAGTAGCAGGGCGATCGCGACCACTCCGATGACGGTTCCAAGAATCAGGATCGCCGCGGGCTCGAGCACCACCCCGACCCGCTTCACGGCGACTTCGAGATCCTCGTCCGCGGCGTCCGCGACCCGCTCCAGAACCTCGGGG
>CAJWFU010000311.1:0-3934 GCA_913031315.1 uncultured Phycisphaerae bacterium
CGCCAAGCGCGCGGCGAAAACGTGATCAACTCGCAGTTCGAGGAAGATCGCGCGGCCGAAGCCGAAGCCGCTCGGGTCGTTCTCGCCGGTGCCGCCGCCGATCGAATGGTGGTTCCCGTCGGTGACGGCCTGGTCTGGGTCGCGGCGCCGGAAGGTCTCGACGATGCGGTGCTGTCAAAGGCCGTGGCGGGCACCTCCTCCGACGGCGGGAGGAGTTTCCTCCTGATTCGCGAAGATGCGGATGGTTCGATGATGATGACCGGCCGGGTCGAACGGGCGGATGTGACATCCCGGCCGGCAAGCGGGCAACACGACATTCTCATTCGGGTCGATGGTTCGCAGACCGAAGCGATTCGAGACTCGTCGAGGTCGTTCGTCGGACACCCGCTGGCCTGGATCGTCGACGGTCGCCTGGTCGCCATCCAGACCCTTCGGATTCCGATCAGCGGTCGGGCGAAGATCACGCTCGCGACCGATGAAGATTCGGCGGTGCAATTCGCATCCCGACTGATGTCGGCGACGGCCGCCACTCCGATCGAACGCGAACGGTCGGCCCCTCCCGCCTCCACCGGGGTCACTCCCGGGCGGGTGTTCACCGGTGGCGGTGAACGTCCGGCAGGGCCCGGAGAGCTTCCCCCGGACATGTACGAGCTCTACCAGGTCAAGAGCGGGGACACTCCGTCTTCCATCGCGGCCTTCTGGTTCGGAGATGCCAACAAGGTCTCGCTGGTCCTCAAGGCCAATCCGAATCTCGATCCCACGCAACTCCAGATCGGCGACACGCTCCGGCTTCCCCCGAAGGATTTTCAACTCTGGACGGTGGTCGCCAGCCCGGAAGACGGAAAGCCCCGAATTCACATCGTTCAATCCGGAGAGACGCTTTCGCACATCGCCCAGGCGGCGTACGGCCAGGGCTCGCGTTGGACCGAAATCTATGAAGCCAACAAGACGCTCATCGGTGCCGACCCGAAGAATCTGAAGGTTGGAATGGAGCTGAGAATCCCGTGACTGACGCCGAACTGCCAACGGATCCCGAGCCTCGAAACCCCGCATCGATCGAGGTGGAACCCGCGGATGTCCGCACCGATCTTGACGAGCTCGCGGCGGCGGCTCGACTCGCCGCGGGACCGGAGACGCTCGAACCTCTCTGGGCCGCGACCATGAATCTGGATCGCTGGTTCTTTGCTGGCGTGGGCGCCTTCCCCAATCTCCGCCCGTTCTCGGGCATGATCGACGACGAGCCCTATGTGATGGCGTTCACGGTTCGAGCCCGGGCCGAGCGGTACGCCCGAACCCAGAATCTCGTTCCCGAGGGATCGAAGCCTTCGATCCTTTCATTTCCCGTGGTCGAGGCCGCGAAGCTCTGCACCCATCAACACGCCAGAGGGGCCCGCTGGGTCGTGTTCGATGACGGTTGGGCCGGTTGGAGAATTCCGATTCGCCAACTCGCGGCCATGGTTTCCAAGTATCACGAACCGGCTTGAGGGTCGCGGCCGCCTTGTCCGCAGGCGCGGCGAGCGATGTCCAGATTGGACGCCAGGTGACCCGGAGTCAGGGACCCGATGACCACCGAGGCCACGCCGATGGGCGTCAGGCAGTGGGGGATCGCCTCCTCGGGCCGAAGCCGACCGGAGGCCAGCCCCTTCTTCACCAGGACGCCGATGTCCGCCGCCGCCGCCTGATCGATGATCACCCGCTGTGATTCGTCCATCGAGTGATACTCGACCATCAGGCAGTCGACGACCCCGGTGGCGATCGCGGCCTGATGACCGGGCACCGTCTTTCCGCTGAACCCGATGGCCCCGATGTCTCCGGCATCCCGACGCCGGACCAGGGTGTCGAGGGTGTCTCCACGCTCGATGATCTCCAGATCATTCCCGTCCGAGTGGACGAAGACCACATCGATCCGGTCGGTGCGGAGACGGCGAAGGCTTCGATCGAGACTTGCATCGATCGCGGTGGCGGAGAAGTCGAAATGGCCGACCCCGTCCTTCCAGGTCTCACCGACCTTGGAGGTCAGGGTGAACTCGCTTCGCCGGGTGGCGAGTGTCCTCCCGATGCGTTCTTCGCTGAGGCCGTATGCCGGCGCGGTATCGACGAGATCGATGCCCAGATCGAGTACCGCGTTCAAGAGGATCTCGGCCGCCTCTTCGGAGGGAAGATCGTACGCCGAGTCGTACTTGATGCCCTGGTTCCGGCCGATCTTGAAGCCGCCGAATCCGATGGGGCTCACGCTCAGGCCGGTTCGGCCGAGGATGCGTCTCGGTGCGAGATCCATGTCCGCGTCTCCCAGGGGAATTCGGCCACGTCCGGTGTCTCCATCGGACGCAGGTCAAGCGGTGGGTCACGATGATCGCCACCAGGATTCGAAGGCAGTGATTCCAGCACTCGGGCGGCGAGTCTCGGTGCCAGAGCCCACTTCGTCGGCCAGGCCACGAGGAGTCGCCCGTCATGTCGCCGCTCGATCGTCGCGTCATCGGGGCGGAGCCCCGCGCCGGTCCGGCGTTCGGCCCGGTCGACCCGATAGGTGCTCCAGGCGGCGTCGTCGATCACGTCGAGATCAAGGTCTGGAAGGACCGCGGCGAGTTCTTTCACGGCCCGTTGAATCTGGCTGGCGGGATCGCGATCAACCCCGGTTTCCGCCAGGTCACCGCCGAGTTGCCAGACGACTCGTCCGGCCCGATCTCGTCCGCTGGTCACCGTGATCCGAGTGCGATTGCCATCGACGCAATGGCCGTGAAGCATCGGGAGTCCGGTGCCACGAAGCAGGGTCATGTGCAAGGGCCGTCGCTGGGCCAGATCGGCGTCAAGGCCCATCCGAGAAAGCAGGGCTTCATTGCCGATCCCGGCGGCAAGCACCACGGATCGGGGAAGAAGGGTGAGCTCCTTCGTGCCGTCACGAAGAATCGCGCGATCCACCAGTCCGGCCCGGGAGGACAATTCAACCCCTTCAGGGCCATCCACTCGGATCAGATGACTCCGATTCGGGGCGGCGAGGGCTTCGAGCACGGAACGGGTGTCGAAGACGGGTTCTCCGACGCGGAGCACCGCCCCGGGTACCGAGCGGAGCAAGGCCGGCCGATCAGCCGCCGCCACCGATTCCGGGCGGGTCCGCAGCGTGGCGCGGGCGCCGAGCATTCCGATTCGGGAGGCGAGGGAATCCGTCCGCCAGAGCCAGGTGCAGGGGCTGGACATGGTCGCAGCGCGAAGATCGGGCTGGCCCATCTCCGGCTGCTCATGCAGCCCTCTCCATTGCCCTGGCATGTCGCGAATGGACCCGGCGGAGGCCAGGTCCTTCTCACGGAGGGTGTACTTCAGGCCGCCGTGGATGATTCCCTGGGCGGAGACGCTCTGGCCGGCACCCAGGGCGTCACATTCCACCGCGACCGCTCGAAGACCTGCTCGAACGGCGGCATCGAGGATCCACAGGCCGGCGATTCCGGCGCCGATGACCAGCAGGTCGACGGATTGTTCCTTGGGCTCGGTCACGTGCGTCACGGTACCGCCGCGGAGAGACCGGGGGGTGAGGTATCCTGTCCGATCCGGGATGCCGTTCGAGGCTTCCCTTGCCAGGCACCGCCGTCCGAACGGCCTCAAGGATTCAACTCGTGGAACATGGTTGCGTGCTCATTCCCGGTGATGGCATTGGTCCTGAAGTTATAGCTGAAGTAAGAAAAATTTTAGAATGGTTAAACAAAAATAAATCTTTAGATTTTGAAATAGATGAGGGGTTGGTTGGTGGAATTTCTTATGATAAACATAAAAATCCTATTACAGATGAAGTTTTTTATAAAGCATTAGAAAGTGAGGCAGTAATCCTTGGAGCAGTTGGTGGACCTAAATGGGATAATTTAGAGTTTGCTAAAAGACCTGAACGAGCGCTTTTAAAACTTCGAAAAGAATTAAAATTATTTGCTAATTTAAGGCCAGCTAT
>CAJWFU010000312.1:0-3931 GCA_913031315.1 uncultured Phycisphaerae bacterium
CCTCGCCGGCGGTCGGCCGCCAACCGGAAACCGCGGCCAACACCGGCCCCGGCTTCGCCACCTGTTCGACCAGCCACTCGAGTTCCGCCTCGAGCGAGGCGTCATCGACCGCGGATTCCACCAGGATCGCGCCCTCGAGCGTCAACCCCCCACGCCCGAGATCCGCAACGTAGGTGGGCAGCTCGCAGGGACGGTTCAGAACCGGCGTTTCATCCAGCCACTTCATGGAAAGTCGGGCCGGGTCCCAACAATGCAGGTGCGCATCGATGAAACCCGGCCGACGTTCCTCAATCACCGGTCGGAAGTCCGTGATTCGCGGCGAGGCTCGTTCGAACCGGCTTGACCTTCCAGATCTGCTCCGCATATTCGCGAATGGCCCGATCGCTCGAGAACCGTCCGCCTCGAGCGGTGTTGAGAACCGCGGTTCGACACCAGTCGTCAGGCTTCGCGAAGAGCTTGTCGGCGGCCGACTGCGCCTCGAGGTAGCCACCGAGGTCGGCGAGATGCCGCCAGCGATCACCCTCGGTGGTGAGCATGGCGCCCAACCGGGAGAAGACTTCCGGGTCCTTCCACGCGAAGGTCTCGCCGAGGAGGAAATCAACCGCGGAACGAACCTTGGGCTCGTGGTCGAGGTGCCAGCACGGGTCGTACCAGGACTCGCTGTCCGCGACTTCGGAAGCCGAAAGTCCGAAGAGGAACATGTTGTCCTCTCCGACTTCTTCCGCGATTTCGATGTTCGCTCCGTCCCGGGTGCCGATGGTGAGCGCGCCGTTCAGACAGAACTTCATGTTCCCGGTGCCGCTGGCCTCGGTACCCGCGAGCGAGATCTGCTCGGACAGGTCCGCCGCCGGAATGATCCGTTCCGCGTTCGTGATGCCGTAGTCGGGGATGAAGAGCACTCGCAACCGGTCCCGGGCGTCCGGATCCGCATTGATGACGTCGGCCACGCTGTTGATCGCCTTGATCACGTCCTTCGCCCGCTCATAGCCCGGCGCCGCCTTGCCGGCGAACACCACGACCCGCGGTTGCGGAAGGAAGGTCGGGTCTTCCTTGAGATTCCGGTAGACCGAGCAGACGTGGAGCAGGTTGAGCAGTTGACGCTTGTACTCATGAATGCGCTTCACCTGCACGTCGAACATGAACGACGGATCGAGATCGATCCGGAGATGCTCGCCGACCCAGTCGCTGAATCGTCGTTTGGCGGCCTGCTTGGCTTCGGTGTAGGCGGTGCGGAAACTCTGGGAATCCGCATGATCCTCCAACTGGCGTAGTTGATCGAGATCGGTGATCCAGCCATCTCCGATGGTGTCCAGAATCAGGCTCGACAGATTCGGATTGGCCTGCAGCAGCCAGCGTCGAGGCGTGACACCGTTGGTGATCCCCCGGAATCGCTCGGGGAACACCTCTGCGAACTGCGGCATGAGGCGTTCCTGAATGAGCTGCGAGTGCAACTGGGAGACGCCGTTGACCGAGTGCGATCCGATCACCGCGAGATTGGCCATGCGGATCTGCTTGGGCTTCCCTTCTTCGACGATGCTCGCTTCGGAAAGTCGTACCGGATTGCCTGCAAGCTTTCGTCCCGGGCCGTCGAGGAAACGTCGGTTGATCTCGAGGATGATCGCGAGATGCCGGGGCATCAGACGCTCCATCAGCGGCAGCGGCCACTTCTCGAGCGCTTCGGGCATCAATGTGTGATTGGTGTAGGCGACGGTACGGTTGGTGATCTCCCAGGCCTGATCCCAGCCCAGACCGTGGCGATCCATCAGAATCCGCATCAGTTCCGCGATGGCCAGAGCCGGATGGGTGTCGTTGATGTGGATCGCGACCGCGTCCGGAAGCTTGGTGATGTCGTCGTTCTCGAACAGGAAACGGCGAACGATGTCCGCGACCGAGCAGCAGACGAAGAAGAACTCCTGCCGAAGGCGGAGTTCCTTTCCGGCGGCGGTCCGATCGTCGGGATACAGAAGCTTGGTCAGTCGCTCCGCTTCGATGCGACGAGAGACCGCGGCCTCGTAGTCACCAGCCGCGATCTCCGACAGATGCAGGGCGTCCGGTGCCACCGCCGACCAGCAGCGAATGGTGTGCACGGTCTCGCCGCCCCAGCCCGCGACCGGATAGTCGTGCGGCACGCCGATGACGTGGTCTCGACCCCCGTGTCCGAAGTCGCCGAACTCGACCTGCTGCCGAAGATCACTTCGGCGGACCATCCATGGGTCTCCGAAGCGAAGCCAGTTGTCAGGGCGTTCGACCTGGTAACCGTCCCTGACTTCCTGCTTGAAGATGCCGTACTCGTACCGCAGGGTGTAGCCGACGGCGGGAAGCGCCAACGTGGTCATGGAATCGAGGAAGCAGGCCGCGAGACGACCCAGGCCACCATTGCCGAGTCCCGCATCGTGCTCGTGGCTCTCGAGGGTCTCCAACTGGATGCCGTAGCGTTCGAGCGCGTCACGAACCCGAGGCTCGAGGCCGAGGTTCGTGATGTTGTTCCGCATGGCCCGCCCGAGCAGGAACTCGATGGAAAGGAAACAGATCCGCTTGGAGCGTTGCTGCCGGTATCGATCACGGGTGTCGAGCCACCGCTTCATCAGGACTTCTCGAACCTCCGACGCCAGAGCGAAGAAGCGATCCCGATCGGGGGCTTCGTAGAGCCTCTGGGCACTTTCCACCGCCAGATGCTCCAACAGACCGGCGGCGATTTCTTCCGAGGTGACGGCGGTGGGATCGTGATGAAGGGGCTGCTGCGGGAGCGGGTCGATACTCATGGTCAGAAAATTCCGGAAACGGCCGTTGGCAGGCGAAAGACGAATCGATACGGGGCGACAATCCCTAGGAAGCATAGATCGGTCGATTCTCTTCCAGTTCGGGAGAAGGAAAACCAAACGATGGCGCTGGAAACGGGAGGCCTCACCATCAGGCCGCTATCCTCGACGCCGGGGCCCCGGGGTCAGGGGGCCCGTGATCCGGTTTCCCCGCGAATTGGAGTCTGCCGTGCGATCAAGCCTTCTCCCCCTCGGCCTCGCCCTGCTCGTCCCCACCCCGGTCCCGGCTTCCGGTGAAAACGGCGATTCTGGCGATTCCCGCCCGAACATCGTCTTCATCATGAGTGACGATCATGCGTGGCAGGCCATCAGTGCCTACGGCCGCCCGGATGGAAGTCGAGTGAACGCGACCCCCTCGATCGATCGACTCGCCCGGGAAGGCGTCCGCTTCGATCAATTCCACGTTGAAAACGCGATCTGCGGCCCCAGCCGAGCCGCGTTTCTCACCGGTTGCTTTTCCGCTCGCCACGGATTCCAGACCAACCAACAGACGTTTGATGGATCCCAACCCGCCTGGCCTTCGATTCTCCAGACCGCTGGCTATCGAACCGGCATGTTCGGCAAATGGCACCTTGGTTCGGATCCCGTGGGCTTCGACGAATACAGCGTGCTGATCGGCCAGGGCCCGTACTACAACCCCCCGATGAAGACCCCGGAAGGCCGGGTTCGGCACCGGGGGTACACCACCGACATCATCACCGAGCAGGGCGTCGATGCCCTGCGTCGTTTCGCGGAGGCCTCGGCCCGGGACGGACGCCCTTTCGCGGTCTGCATCCAGCACAAGGCCCCTCACCGACGATGGGATCCGCATCCGCGGCATTTCCGGCTTTTCGATGGCGTGGAGGTCTCGGAACCCGACACGCTGCTCGATGATTACGCCGGACGCAGTCCGGCGAGCACGCTGCAGACCATGACCATCGCCGAACACCTCGACGAACGGGATCTCAAACTTCGTCCCCCACCCGAACTGGACGAGACCCAGCTCACCGCATGGAACGCCTACTACCAACCCATCAACCAGGCCTATCGAGCCGCGGTGGAATCCGGCGAACTCTCCGGGGACGATCTGGTCCGGGCGAAATACCAGCGGTACGTCAAGGACTACCTCTCCT
>CAJWFU010000313.1:0-3912 GCA_913031315.1 uncultured Phycisphaerae bacterium
TGCGAAATGTTCAGTCACCGCCTGTGCAACAAGGCCCTGTTCTTCGGCGAGGACGACGAGAACGGCGAGCTGCCGGCCGCGGACGTGGCCGCGATGCAGGCCTTCACCAAGTCGCAGACCGCGTTCCCGATGCTCTGGATGGTGATCCCCAACAAGACCACCACCTACATCGATCCCTCGCACTCGAAGGCCTTCGTCGAGGCCTTCAAGACCTCGGGCCTGGGCCCCGACCTGTTCGCCTTCACGCAGGAAAAGAAGACCCGGATCCGCGACTTCTACTTCCCCAACGACACCCATCTGTCGATGCACGGCCAGCTCGCGCTCGGCGAGCTGATGCTCGGCGAGGTGCGCAAGATCGTGCCCGAGCCCCCGTCACGGACGCCATGAGGCTATCATCGCCTCGTCAGGAGACCGAGCCCGCGTGATCCTCTACGAGTACCCCTTCAACGAGCGCATCCGGACCTATCTGCGACTGGAGCACCTGTTCCGCCGCCTCGGCGAACTGGCGGCGGAACCGGGCTTCCGCCGACTGAACCTCGCCGTCAGCTTGAACGCCCCGAACGACGACATCCGAGCGGAGATCATGCCCGTTGATCGAGCCTGGCCGATGGACGACCTGATGGACGCCATGAGCTCGTGGCCCGGCCGACCGAAGTCCGCGATCTGCATCGAGTACGTCCTGATTCCAGGCGTCAACGACGAATCGTCGCATCGCGACGAGGTGTGCGACGACCTCCGGACGCTGCGTGGCTCGCTGAGCATCATTCCCTACAACCCATGCCGTCCATCCCCCTGGCCTGCCCCCACCGAGGGCCGGGACGTCATGGCGGCGTGCGGACGGCTCGGAAACCTGAAAATCAGAGCCCGGAGACGGGTCGCCGACGGCACCCGGGTCGGGCTCGCCCTCGGATCGGTGGAACTCCATTGACTCCTCACTCCGACGATGACGTCGATCTTGAACGCGACCCCGCCCTTCGCCACGGAACGACCAGCCGGCGCTTCGCGGCCTACCGGCAGATGCTGGCCGTGCGTCGCCAGCGAGAGAAGTCCCAGCCGGCAGCGGTCACCCGGGCCGGCTCGGTCAGGAGCCTGAAGCGAAATCGCAGCGTCAAGGCCCTCCTGAAGACGTTCTTCTCGCTTCTGGGAAGACGCCGCCTGCCGATCCTCTTCTCGCTCGGCACGCTGACCATCGCGACCCTGCTCGGGCTCCTTCCGCCGGCCGCCACCAAGATCGCGATCGACTACGCGTTCACCCGGACACCCCTCCCTCCCTCGCTCGCGGGGTTCGTGCCGGAATCGTGGGGCATCGTGGACGATCCGAAACGACTCCTTGTGGCGATCGCCATCGGGCTCGTGTTCCTCGCTCTTCTCACGGTCGGGGTCAGCCTCGCCGGACGATGGCAGGCGACCAAGGCGACTCGGACGTTGGCGGTCGACCTTCGCAAACGGGTCTTCGATCACACCGTCCGCTTCCCCCTGCACCGCATCAATGAACTTCGGGCCGGCGGCGTGGCCAGCCTCCTTCGGGAAGATGCCGGTGGCGTCGCCGAGCTGGTCTTCGGTCTCCTCTACAACCCCTGGCGAGCGGTCATCCAGCTGATGGGAAGCCTCGTGATCCTCGCGATCACCGACTGGCGGCTCCTGCTGGGCGCTTTTGCGATGCTGCCGATGGTCTGGATCACCCATCGAACCTGGATCGGCCGCATTCGTCCCCTCTACCGAGACATCCGGGCCCAGAGGTCGAACGTCGACGCCCACGCCACGGAAGTGTTCGGAGGCATGCGGGTGGTCAGGGCCTTTGGTCGCGCCCGCGGAGAGTCGATGCGGTTCGTGCAGGGAAATCACATGATGACCCGGCAGGAGATCCACGTCTGGTGGTGGTCGAGGATCACCGAAACGGTCTGGGCACTCGCGATCCCTCTGGCCAGCGCGGTCCTCCTGCTCTACGGCGGCTTCCAGGTGGTCGATGGGACGATCACGACCGGGGATCTCGTCATGTTCCTCACCTACCTCGTCCTGTTGCTCGGACCGATCCAGACCCTCGCCTCCAGCGCCACGAACCTTCAGACGAACCTCGCCGGGCTCGACCGCGTGCTCGACGTTCTCGCCGAAGACACCGAGATGCCCGATCGGCCGGACGCCTTCGGTCCGACCCCTCGCTCGGTACGGGGATTGATCGAGGTGAGAGGGCTCTCCTTCTGCTACCCGGAGCGTGAGCAACCCGTGCTTCACGACATCGACTTCACCGCGGAACCGGGCCAGCTCATCGCGTTCGTCGGGGCGTCGGGCGCCGGCAAGACGACACTCTGCAACCTCCTCGCCCGGTTCTTCGACCCCACCTCGGGCGCGATCCTCCTCGACGGCAGGGATCTCCGGGACATCCGACTCGATTCGTATCGACGACTTCTCGGGATCGTCGAACAGGACGTCTTCCTGTTCGACGGATCCATCGGCGACAACATCGCCTTCGGACGACGCGGCGTCGACGAGGCGAGCATTCGCGAAGCGGCCCGGGCGGCAAATGCCCTCGACTTCATCGAGGACATGCCCGAAGGGGTGGGCACGCTCATCGGCGAGCGCGGCGTCAAGCTCTCCGGTGGCCAGCGTCAGCGACTCGCCATCGCCCGCGCCCTTCTCGCAGATCCTCGAGTCCTCATCCTGGACGAAGCCACCAGCAATCTCGACACCGCGAGCGAACGACTCATCCAGCAGTCGATCGAACGTCTTCTGGCCGGCCGAACCACCTTTGCCATCGCCCACCGATTGAGCACCATTCGCCACGCCGACCGGATCGTGGTGCTCGAGGGCGGTTCGATCGCAGCGATCGGAAGTCACGACGAACTCCTCGAACAAAGCTCGACCTACCGAGACATGGTCGCGGTCCAGACCGCTCGACCGGAAACGTCGAAGACCGAAGACTGACCGACGCTCACCCCCGACCTCGCCATCGGGATGGAGCCCGTCCGACTTCACGTGGAACACGCGGTGCTGCTTTCCGATCGAAGGACGCCCCTCGTCTCCGACCTGCATTTCGGAAAGGCCGAGACCTGCCGATCTCCGGGCGTCCCCATGCCGGAAGGGATGGCCGAGGAATCCCTCGAAGGACGCGAACGTGCCATTCACCACGGCGAGGAGGGCATGGAGGAGCCGCTGGTCGAACGGTTCGAACGCTGATGGAGATCGAGTCGATTCGCGTCCCGACGCTTGATGCGATCGAGGTCGATCCGCGGGAGCGGGGGTGATCAGGCATCGCGGGCGTATCCCAGCAGTCCACGCGCTTCTCGCGTGGCGGCGGTCAGTCTTCGGCGTTCGAGGATTCCGAGGCCGCCGTTGTCCCTCGGGGTCGCGTGGCCGCGGTGGGCGTCGAGATCCCCCGGTCCGGCGATCGTGCGGGTGCCGGCGTGGGACCGGATCGTCTCAATCTGGTCGGCGAGATCCTCGTAGCGAACGAGTACCGCGGATGCGTCGGTCTCGAAACGGTGGAAGCCGATCGCAAAGCGAGACCAGATGGCGCCGAAGTCGGCCGGGCCCTCGCCCGAGGGGGATGGCCAGGCGACGTGTCGGGGTCCACGCTGCTTGTCGCTGGCGTATGACGCCAGCGGATTTCGCACCAGCATCAGGAATCGTGCCCCGGGGTACAGCCACTTCAGGTACGCGGCATGCCCGGCGTCGAGCCTGACTTCCCTCAGGCCCCAGCGACGTCGTCCGGCCTCGCGGGCGGGAAGGCCGAAGAGTCGATCGAGGAACGAGCGATGGGCCTGGCGAAGGGCGGCGATCTCCGGGCTTCGATTGGCTATCCAGCGATCGGAGGGCTCGTCGCCCGGATGGATCGCGGCGAGGCGTCCTTGTTCGGGCCATTCGGCGGTGAACGGCCGCCATTGCGCGGCCAGCCCCTGGATGATTCCCGCCCGG
>CAJWFU010000314.1:0-3890 GCA_913031315.1 uncultured Phycisphaerae bacterium
CAGGCGTTCGCGCGGCCAACCGCGAGGACTACTATTCGGCGCACCAGGGCGTGGAGCACGATGCGATGAACGTACTCGTCCTGGGCGGCAGGATCGTGGGGCAGGCGTTGGCCGAGGACATGGTCCGTGCGTACATCGAGGCGGAATACACGGGTGAGGAACGCCACGAGCGACGACTGGCGAAGGTCCGGGCGATCGAGTCCCGGGCCCTGCAGGGAAAGTGAAGTCACGTCGGTGATCGTGCCGACGGGCGGAAGGCGAACGAAAAAAGAAGGCCCGCCGGCGATCATCGCCGGCGGGCCTTTTCATTCAGGTTTCATTCATCTTCCTGTGATCGGCAGATGATCGGCAGGATTCTGGAACTACTTGATGGCGATCAGCTCGACGTCGAAGACGAGCATCGCGTTGCCGGGGATCACCGGAGGGCGTCCGCCGGGGCCGTAACCCATGGCGGCGGGAATGATGAGCTTCCGCTTGCCGCCGACCTTCATCGAGCCGACGCCTTCGGTCCAGCCCGGGATCACGCGGTTCAGGGGGAAGGTCGCAGGCTCGCCACGATCCACGGACGAATCGAACTTGGTGCCGTCGGTGAGCCAGCCGCTGTAGTGCACGGTGACTTCCGCCGACGGATCCGGCGGGGTCGCACCGTCGCCCTCGGCCAGTTCGTAGTACATCAGGCCATTCTCGAGGGTGACCATCTCGGCGTCGCCGATGGGATCGCCGGGGAATCGAGAGATATCCTTGTCGCTGATGATCGAGCCATCCTTTGCGCTGATGACCATGTCGTGTCGCTTGCCGTCGGAATAGACCGTGGCGAGATAGCGGACGCCGTCGGGCGTGATTTCGGAGATCAGGCTGGCACAGGATCCGTTGACCTTGCCCTCGGCGATCTTGGCGGCTTCAGCAAAGCCGAACTTCGAAGAGGAGAGGGTCTGTTCCATCTGGAAGGGATCCGGGGGAAGGCTTGAGAAATCGGTATTGAGCCCAAGCATGGGCACCATGGTCGCGACGGCCGTGGTGGCCGCGGCGGCGAGGAGAAACGCGGGGAGCTTGAACATTCGGGACTCCGGTTCGGATTCGTGAGATGCCGCGACGAGCGGGCGGTCCTGCGGTCAGGCATGGTACGGTCAGGCACGTGTTTCGGCCGGTTTTCTTCAACGATTCACTTCCGGAGTCGACAATGAACCGTTTTTCATCCCTCATTCCGCTGTTTGCGTGCAGCATTCTGGTGTTCCTTCCGACTTCTGGCTGTGAAGAGGTCGAGGAGCCGGTGACCACGGTCGAGGAGGATGACGGGAGCGCGAAGTCGGCGATGGGAAAAGCCAACGAGCGGGCGGAGCGTCTCAAGGGTGAGATCGATGCGTACCAGCAGGAAGTGAGCCGGCAGGCGGACACCGTCTTCGATGACCGGGCGGCCCGTGATGCCGAGCGGGCGGCTGACGCCGCGAAGTCACCCTGAGCCCGGGGAGCAGGGTGGCCACCGCCTCGGGAGGATGGTGATGCCAGGGGACCCGCGGGCGATCAGCCGAGTCGGTCGGGATTGAGATCGAGCAGGTCGTCCACCACGAAGAGGCCGTCGCGACGGATGGTCTCCCCATCGAAGCGGATCTCGCCGCCGCCGAATTCCTCACGTTGGATGCAGACGAGATCCCAGTGAATCTCGCTGCGATTTCCGTTGTCCGCTTCGTCGTAGGCCTGGCCCGGAGTGAAGTGAAAACTTCCCGCGATCTTCTCGTCGAAAAGAATGTCCTTCATCGGATGAAGGATGTGCGGATGGAAGCCGATCGCGAACTCGCCGATGAATCGAGCGCCCTCGTCCGAGTCGAAGATGTCCGAGAGTCGGTCGCCACCGACGGTCGCGGACGATTCGACGATCCGCCCTTCTTTGAAGACCAGTCGTACGTTCTCGAAGGGCACGCCGTGGTAGATCGTCGCGGTGTTGTACGCGACCACGCCTTCGACCGAATCACGGACCGGGGCGGAGAACACCTCCCCGTCGGGAATGTTCATTTCGCCACAGCAGGCCACGGCGGGGATGTCCTTGATCGAGAATCGGAGGTCGGTCTCGCCGGGGCCCAGGATGTGCACCTGATCGGCGTCGTTCATTCGCTTCTGGAGGGCCTCTGCGGCGGTCGACATGCGGCTGTAATCCAGGCAGCAGACTCGGAAGTAGAAGTCTTCGAACTCCTCGGTGCTCATCCCGGCGAGTTGGGCCATGGATGGCGTCGGCCAGCGAAGCACGCACCACTTGGTTCGCTTCACCCGCTCTTCGAAGTGGACGGGCTTCTGATAGAGCCGGCCGAAAAGACTCATCGACTCCTCGTTCACCGACGCCATTTCGCTGGCGTTACCCGAGCCACGCACCCCGATGTAGGCATCCATGGCCTTCATCCGATGGGCATCGATATCCGCCCAGGTCGTGATCTGAGCTTCATCGGCGCCGTCGATCAGATTTCGGAGGACCCTGGTCGATCGCATGGCGACGTGGGGGCTGGCCCCGCGGTTTCGGGCGGCCTTCACGACCGCGGAGACGAATTCATCGGGGGCGTCGAAGGACTCGACCAGAATGTTCTCACCCGGCTGCAGTCGGGTGGAATGAGAGACCAGAAGTTCGGCGAGGCGGTCGAATCGAGGGTCGTTCATGATCGGTGGGGTCGCTTTCCTGTTGGTCGAGGCACGGAGTCTTCCGGAAACCTGCAGATCGGTCAATCGTGGGTGAGAAGTCGAAGGAAATCGTCCGACTTGATCGCATCGAAGCGTTCAACCACCAGATCGGCGTGTTCGAGCTCCGTCGAGGTCCGTCCGGTGGAGACCAGGCCGATCGCCGCCATGCCGCCGGCTCGGGCCGCATCCACACCGGCACCGGCGTCTTCAACCACCACGCAGCGTGCCGGGGACACCCCGATTCTTGCTGCGGCGAGCAGGAAGACCTCGGGATCTGGTTTGCCATGGCTGACTTCCGAACCACAAACGGTCCCATCGATCAGGTCGGCGATACCGAGATGTTCGACGGCCAGATCCAGATTGCCCTGGGGGGCACTGGTACCGATGGCGATCCGGAAGCCGTTTTCGCGGAGGGATCCGAGGAGTTCCGGGACACCGGGCATCGCAGGAAAATCGCGGACGAGTTCCCGGCGGAAATCCGATTCCTTCTCCTCCGCGACACGTTCCATTTCGGCCTCGTCCGGGACGGCTCGATTTCCATCGGCCCAGAATCGTCGAATGATCGTCGGGTTGGTCCGGCCGAAACTCCACGCGAACATGGCGGGTGTGAGTTCGATTCCGTTCCGTTCGCACGCCGCTCGCCAGGCATTCCGATGTGCGTGATAGGTGTCGATCAAGGTTCCATCGAGGTCGAAGATCGCCCCTCGCGGGTCGGTGTTCATGGTCGTTTCCCTCGGGGGGGTTCACGGATGTCTGGTGTCGGCGAGCGAGGCGATCAATTCGATCGCTCGTTCGATCGCGGCGGCATCCACGTCCAGGTGGGTGACCGCACGGATCCGAGTCGGGTCGAAGTCGATGGCCGCCACGCCCTGCTCACCCATGAGGCGGGCGAATTCCGCGGCGGTCCCCAGAGCCGGATCCACCTCGAAGAAGACGATGTTCGTCCGAATGCCGCCGACCGGTGATTCAGTCCGAAGTCCTTTGATTCCATCGATGCCTTCCGCCAGTCGAGTGGCGTTCTCGTGGTCGACCGCGAGTCGATCGACGTGATGCTCGAGGGCATGAATGGCCCCGGCTGCAAGCAGTCCCGACTGTCGCATGCCGCCGCCGAACATCTTGCGAAAGCGGCGGGCGCGTTCGATGAGCGAGGCGGAGCCGATCAGGGCACTGCCCACGGGGGCTCCGAGACCCTTGGAGAAGCAGACGTTGATGGTGTCGGCGTCCCG
>CAJWFU010000315.1:0-3888 GCA_913031315.1 uncultured Phycisphaerae bacterium
CGCTCAATGTAGTGACCGCCCTAACATTCGTGGTGGGTGAAACGCTCCGCCAGATAGACGGATATCCGAAGAGTTAGAAGGAAAAGGGCAGCAATGGCCAAAAAAAACCAGAAACATGTCGCCGCAGACTGGTTTGCCGAGCTGCGCGATAAGATATGCAACGGCTTCGAAGCGATCGAGGATGCCCCCGGGGTGGTTGGAGTTCGGCAGGTCATGCACGGTCCGGACTGGTCCGCCGAGGACCTTCAGGACCCTCGGCTGTCGCTTGCCCTTCAGGAAGCGGGGCGACGAGGGCTGGTGGTGGAATTGTGCGTTCGGCCCGATCAGCTGGTGGCGGTGGTGGGGCTGGCCGCATCGGCACCCGAGACGACCGTGGTTCTCGATCATCTGGGGCGTCCGCGGACCGCGAGTCCGATCGACCCGAACTGGAACGATGTCCTCGGCCGCCTCGCGGAATTGCCGAATGTGATGACCAAGATGTCCGGACTGGTGGAATGCTCGGACGGTGGTGGCTGGTCGACGGAGCGATTTCGTCCCTTCGTGGACGTCGCGATCGGGCACTTCGGGGCCGACCGGGTGCTCTGGGGTGGAAACTGGCCGCTCTGCCGCCTTGGCGGTTCTCTGGAGCGTTGGCTGGAGGCGACGGCGGCGATCCTGGCTTCAGCCAGTCCCGGTGAACGGGACGCGATCCTGGGAGGCAACACCCGACGGGTCTACGGGCTCCCTTCGGACTCGAAGGCCGTTTGACGTTGGAGGTCTCCGCCTCGACACTGAAGTCGGACCCGGTCGGATCCCGGCCGATGCGGCCGCGGCGAGCGGGTCCACGATCA
Source organism: uncultured Phycisphaerae bacterium (assembly GCA_913031315.1). GTDB lineage: Bacteria > Planctomycetota > Phycisphaerae > Phycisphaerales > SM1A02. Next base: position 831 of record CAJWFU010000315.1, read on the forward strand.
AGGAGGATCGGTGATCGAAGACGACGAACAATCCCGGGACTGGCATCGGTTGGCGGAGGCCCTCGCGGATGGGCGGACCGACCGCGAGATCCGGGACCTCTTCTGGTGTGTGCTCGAAGCCCGGGTCCGCGGTGTGGTTCTCGCCGGTCCGGCGAACGATCCGCTGGCCCGTCGGGTCCGCCCTCGATTCCGAGGGTTGCTTCCGGATACCCATGCGGCCGAGGATTTTACCAGTGATTTTCTCGCGGTCCTGCTCCGCAAGTTCGATGAAGGCTGCTTTCTGAGCGAGGAATTCCGGGGCGTCTCCGCCGCCGAGGGGCTTGGACGCATCGCATCGGTGAGTCTGATCAAGAATCGCGCCATCACCTTCAATCGTCGACTTTCTGCGGGAGGGGTCACCGGACTTCCCGGTGATGCCCCGGGTGTTTTCTCGCTCGATGCGGGTGAGGACGGTGGGCGTGCGGGGTCGATTCCGGCGTTCCAGACGAGGGAGGGCGGCGAGGATTCGGGGCAGACCCGGGCCGAATCCGTCTGCCTCGCCGCGATCGGAGGCGATGCGGTGCTGGTTCTCGACCTTTCGCAGGTGAATGCTCGAGCGATCGTGGCCACGGCAGGGCTTCAGCTTCATCCAAGACTTGATCCGGAGGGCGTCGACCGAGCGGTCGTGACGGCGGCGGTGGACGCGGCGCTGGCCTCGGGAAAAACGATCGAAGCAGACGTGGAGCCGGCCCATCAGGCGGCCGCGACCGGTCTGGAGCGGGAAATCGAGGCGGCGATTGAAGAACGTCTGGCCCATCCCGGCATGGAACCGCGGACGGTCGATCGATGGGAGCGGAAGGTCATGCAGTTTCGCGCTCGATTGGTGATTCAGCCCTTGGATGGAAGTGAGATGACCCGGCTGTTCGGGCTGCCCTCGGTCAACGCGGGCGAGCAGCGAATCTCCAACTATCGAAAGGCACTTTCGAAGTTGCTTCCGGACCTGGCGGCGATGGTCGGTTCGGAGGAGCACTCATGACGAAGATGCCTGAATCGGAGGGGCATCCGACCGTCGGCTCCCTCTTGGAGGCGGAGCGAGCCCATCCTCTGGAGACGGAAGGATCTCGACCGTGGCGTTTCATCGATCACCGCCACCGCGATGATCATGTCCACCGTCACGTCCTGGAGTCGAGATCCGAGCGATGGCATCAGTTGATCGATTCGGAACTGCTCGCCACGGTTCGCAATACCGGGAGATCCACCGATCCGAGGTCTTTCAACCTGCTGGCGGTGGCGTACGAGGCCACGCTGGGGGCGGTACTGGATGCGGCCCTGGAGTCGGGACGGAATCACGCACGCCTGGTTCGCTTTGAACTGGCCCCGCCGGACCCGGAGGGACAGATGTTTTCTGGTCTCCATGCTGAATTTCGATCCATCGTGGCCTGGTGCCCGGAACTGAAAATTCGGGTGATTGCGGGAATTCCAGTCAGTGGGCACCGGGCGGAGGCGTACCGCCTGTTGAGCGGTTTTCGCCACGACCTTCGAGCCTCGGCGGGCCGTTTCGATCGGCGGGTCCGGGATCGTCTCCTGGACCGGACCCATCGAGGGCAGGAACGCATCGTGTCGATGCCTGCCTCCTCTGACGTCGTCGGTGACCCGGCGACCGACCCCAAGGCGCGCGGTCTGAACCCCGGTGGTTCGAGGCCCGCGGGAGAACCAGCATGATCCATGATGACATCCAACCCTCGTCACTCGGAAGAACCGTCGCATGAATTCGGAATCAGAACACTCCGGTTCGGCCGCCGATCATGGCCACGAACCCGGCGGTGCCGCGGCGATCGCCGCCTTGCAGCGACGGGTCAACCAGGGCATCGACAATCTGCGGACCGACGCGGCGCGGCTCGATGCTCAGGATCTGGCCGGCGAATTCTCGTCCTGGCTGCTTCGGGCGGTCCGACTCGCCGCGGTCGGGGATCCAGAAGGATTCGATCAATGGCCCGCCCTCGCCTCCGAACTCGGAGTCGACGTCACAGCCTCGATTCGAGAGGCCGCGATGGACGGGCTGGAAACGCTGGACGACGCCCGGGGTGAACGCCTCGCTGAAGCCATCATCGATGCCGAAGACGCAGCCTGCCTGCGGCTCATCGAACCGCAGCGAAGCAATCTGCTGTCCGACGAATCCTTTGCTCGCATCCTCTTGCTCTGGGTCGACGGGGCGGAAGGGGTGCTCACCGACGAGGACGCGGCATCGGTCTTGGATTCACATCGAGCCTCCTGGCCGATTCCGGCCGAAGCCCGCCTTTCGGTGGTTGAGACGCCGCTCGGCGAACTCGACCATCGTCTTGCCGCGACATCCATCCCGCCCGCGATTCGGCTTGCTCCGGTCTTCGAACACGCTGAAGAGCTGGCCACCTTCGATGGCGGTCGACCGACCGATGGCATGATTCGGCGATTTGCATCCCGCCGAGGACGAGCCGAGACCCCGTCCGGCCGTCATCTGGAGGTCGAAGGAACCCTCGATCCGCACTGGCAGGTCACGGTCTGGATCAAAGGAACCGCATCGGCCCTGGTTCGAGGGGTTCGGATCGGAACCCGGGCCCTGGAAATCCACCCTGATTTCGTGCCATCCTCGGAAGGCGAGGCGGATTCGGAAGCGGATCAAGGTCGGCCCCGACCCTGGTCGGTCTCCCTGGCCGGACTTCCGCTCGAGGTCCGAACCCGGCTGGTGTGCGGCGATGTGGCGATCAACACCCTGGACGGCGGTCGATTCCTGGTCTGACCATCCGGCCTCATCGACGGTGCGGAACCGGAAACCGATCGAAAATTCGATACCGTTGGTCGTCACGACGCCGGATCACATCCCGATGGCGTCGGACCGGAGCGTTTCCCGTGTCGGAGTCGGTGAATAACCAGTCGGATGCTTCGACGGTCCTGGACTGGGCCGCGGTCTATCGTGAACTTGATCTGGAAACGGGCCGCGCGAGATACCACGAAGATCTCCGGTACGAACGCATCGCTCTGGGGCGAGGACTGGCGGAAAGACTCGGTAGACCCGACGTGTACGAAGGGCTTCGCCCCGAAG
>CAJWFU010000316.1:0-3882 GCA_913031315.1 uncultured Phycisphaerae bacterium
GGACGAACCGCGGGATCGCCGATCGCGCCGAGAGCGACCGGACCGCGAAGAGCGCCGCCGCCACGGCCGCTGCGGCGACTCGCTGGTGTCGGAAGTCCGGCGGATCATCGAAAGCAACCAGAGCGACGACGCCGAGGGCCAGGACGACGACGACGTGTGACGTGAACGGCCCGTGAACCGTCGGTGAACGAACTTCACGAACCCGGTCGGGTGCCGCGCCGTCGGAGTCGCGCCACCCGGTCGGGGGAGGCGTTTTTCGTTCCCGCGTCGGGGCCGGAATCGGTTCGGAACGGCCTGCAAACCGGACGAAAACGAGACGAGAAAAAGATGGCGATCGGAGGGGAATCAACGCCTGAAAACCTTGTAAAACAAGGGGTATTTGCTATAATACGGAACGCGCCGGAGACGATCTCCAGCACCGTTCCGACCAGTCTTGGGAGTCGCCGAATGAGTGGACGATTCTTCAACCTGAACGCCCTCGCCGGCCCGCTTCGTCGGGTCCGTGATCGCTTCCAAGACTTCTGCCCGGTCGGTACCGCATGACCTTCGGATGAGGCCGTGGCCGCGTTCGTCTCGCCCGAGTCGAACGCCCCTCGGCAGGACCGTGTCGACGCCGGAAATCCGGCGTGGGCTGTCTGTCTGCGCTTCTCATCCGAAAGGACATCGTTCATGTGGATCTTCACGCAACACGGATACGTCTCCGTGGTCCAGCACTTCACGCCGACTCCGGGGGCCGAGCTCCTGGTTCGGGCCCGTTCCCGTCGGCATCTCGAACGGGTGCTCGGTCTCGTCCTGCCCGTCGACCGGGTCCTGGACCTCGTCCGATCGACCCCCGATCACGACTATCCGTGGCGGGCCGCGGTCGACCGCTCGATGGTCCACGACCTGGCCGCCGCGACGATCGACCAGTTGGACTATTCGAACTTCAAGGGTCGGGCCGCCGACACCCTGGGGCATCCCGACGCCCGGGTTCTGGGCGAGATCTGGGCCGACAGTCACGGCTTCACGACCAATGAGCTGGGAGGTGTCCGATGACGCAGGAACCTGAAATCGATCGGCCGAGTTGGGATGACGTCTGGGCGGAGCAGAGCCGAAGGCTCGCCGAATTCGATCGCAGGTTGTGGCTTCAAGAGGAGAATCACCGCAACCGACCGGTCCGCACGGCTCCGATCGACCTTCGTCAATCATTGGCCGCCCTCGCGGATCCGCCACGGTTGGATCAGATGGTCGAGCCATGGGACCGCCGTCCCGGAAGCGTCGAAGGCCCGCCATCACGCGAAGTCCTGCGGGCGGATATCAAACGCTCTCGGCGGATCTGGGGTCGCTTCGAGCGATTGAGAGAGAGGCATGACTGGTCGCCTTTCCGTGGATTCGCGCCGCTGGCGCACTTCAATCGTGAGGGCGAGGTCATGGCGATGGCGGTGGGGATGGTTCGCCCACTCCGCTTCCGCGCGATCCTGAGGCCGCGGGCGCTGGCGGCGATGTCGGTCACGAGGCGGCGCTGCGAACAGGGGAACCCCCTGTGTCGCGAGACGACGCTGATCGGATCGCGGTTGATCTCGTCGTCGGCGGCGGGCCATACCCCGATCTTCGAGTTCTGGCTGGCCCCATGCCGGCGACCGGGCCTGGAGGATCATCACGAGATCGTGAACACGCTGTTGTGCGGCTGGGGCTACAAGTCTCGGATCCGTTTCGACCTGAGCGACTACGTGCTGGCGGAGAACTGCGCTGACCACGTTCATTTCGCGATGTTCGGACCGATCAGTGGTGACCGGCCGGATCCGGTCGAGGAGGAAGACGGAGACGACTTCGGCATCAGGCACTGGTGGGTCGCCGACCGCGGCGACGACAGTTTTCCCTACTTCGACATCGACACTCCCGAGGAGGATCAAGATGACGTATCGCCCTGAACACGCCGGCGTGATCCGCGAGAACACGCTGGGTCTCGACCAGTACACCATGCTCGAGTATCGATTTCATCTTCACGCCGAAGACTTCCGGGAACGGATGTGGGAGTCCGAGCCCGGCGATGTCCAATTCGACGGGGCCACCTGGGATGCGGCGGAGCGACAGTTCCGCATGGATACCGGGTGGGATCTGCACCAGGGCTTCACCAACTCATATCTGGTGGATCGCATCGAGGAACTCGTCGCGGGCGGCCTGGACGGGGAAACCGCGGAGCGTCAAGTGATGGAGGAGATGCTCCAGGAGGTCAACCGCTTCGATGGCGAATGGTCGGATGATCTCATTCCGAAGGTGATCATCCGGATCGCGTCGGTCGAAGCCGTCCGTGAGGAGTTGGAGGCGGGAGGCTGGTTTGAAGATGAGGATCTCGAACCCCGAACGGCCGCCGAGGTCGAGCAATCGCTGGTGCGTCATTTGAAGACGTCCTTCGGCTGGTGCGAGATTCACTGGATGGATCGCTGCGAGCCGGTCCACCCCGATCTCCCCGTGGCCTGGGGCGAAGGCGGTGCGATCGAGCTCCTCGGCCCCGCGACCGAGGCCGAGATCGAGTGGGTGAGCGACGTGTACTGGGAAGTGGTGTCGCCCTCGTCGCCGTGAATCCGGTCGGCCTCGGTCAGCAACCCCGAGCCAGGGTGTTCACCGGATCGAACCGGTTCCGTCCAGCCCTCTCAAGAAAGGCATTCATGCCCCACGCTTTCTCGCCCCATGTCCATGATCGCATTCGTTTCAGCCCCCACGGGGCTGAATACCGCGTCTTGCCGATCGACCTCCAGGGTCTCTTCGACCGGCTCGGCATCCATGTCGACCTCGATCAGATCCCGAAAGGAACGTCGCGGGCCCGTCGCCGCCGGCCCTGCGCGGCGAGTTGGCTCCTCACCGGCGGCGAGCTGCACCTGATCGGGCTCCAGGGTCGACCAGCCCGGTTTGATTTCCCGCCGTTCGATCCTGATGAATTCGGACTCGTCACGCCGGCCGACAGCGGGCCGACCCCGCTCTGGCAAGCCGTGTTCCCAGGTCGTTCCTGGACGACTCCGGTCCCCGCGACCTGGGTCGATGAAGAAGTGGTCGTGCTCGAGGGCGATCCGATCGACCAGCGACAGCTGCCGTTCTGGAGCAACTACGAACGCAATCGGTTGATCACCTTTCGAAGCGGTGTGGTGACCCGAAGCTGGATCCGCCAAAACGCCGCGATCGACCGCCACGATCCGCCAGAAAACCCCAACTGGCACACCACCTGGCCTGACGCTCGAACCGTCGACGTCTCGTCCGAAGTCCAGAAGAAGCCCGCGGCGGGACGGCGGCCCCGAAAGACCGAACGAGAGACCGAACTCGAGACCGACCCCGAGACCGACCCCGAGACTGACGCTGACACCAATCACCCCGAGGAGGACCGCTGACATGACCGCCCAGGAACCAGACCTGATTCGCCTCAAGCCCCGAGGCCGCCGCGAAGAGCTCTTCACCAACCCGCTCGACGACTGGCTGTTCGAACGCGGGATCGGGCCTCGGATCGTCGGCGATGGCTTCGTCTGTACTGCGAACTGGCGGCGATACGTCGCCACCTTCCTGATCCATCGCGGGCATCTCTGGATCGAGCAGGTCGATTCCACCGGAACCGCATTGGTCGCCGCGATGCAGCGCGATCGTTGGCGTCCGCGAGAAGACGGCCAGGGAATGGTCCAGGAGCTCGAGCCGGAAGACTTGTGGCGGAAACGGGCGGAAACAATCGATGCCGAGCAACGCCCCTTCGACCTCGAAGGCATCTTCCCGAAGTCCGACGAGACGCTGGTCCGGGACCAGAAAGGAAGAGTCCGCGCCGACTGGTTTTCAGGCGAACTCCGCATCCCCGAAGGTGAGATGCGTCGATATGTTCACGGTGGATACGGCAGCACCTGGGAACGCGACCGCATCGTGATG
>CAJWFU010000317.1:0-3876 GCA_913031315.1 uncultured Phycisphaerae bacterium
CGGACCGGACCGGCTCACCGGGCCGGTCCGTGTTCGTTCCTGCCGCCGGACATTCGATCTTGACCGATGCCGCAGACATCCAGAAGCTTCCCTGGAAGACTCGCGCGAAGCATCTCGCCGAGTTTCTTCCCCTCAGATCGCTGGCGGCGGCAGTGCAGTGCATCGACCCCGCCCAGAACCTGCGGACCGCTTCCCTGCTGGGCACCGCCTACGCGCGTTGGGGGGCTGGTCGAACCGAACGAGCCCGCAGGCACCTGCGTCAGGCCATGCCCGAACTCACGGAATCAGAAGTCGATCGAATCGCGGTCGAGTCGATTCAATACATGTTCCGGCTCTTCCTCGTGGATGCCCTCGCCATGCCCCGGCTGGTCAATCCCTGGAGCTGGCAGGAGCATGTCGAACTCGGAGATTTCGAGGAGGGCGTGAAACTCCTCCTCTCCGACAAACCGGTGCTTCTGGTGACCGGCCATTCCGGCAACTGGGAACTCCTGGGCTTTTCTCTGGCGGCCCTTGGCTTTCCAATGACGGCGTTGGCCCGGCCGCTCGACAATCCCCACCTCTACCGATGGGTGCTCGGGCTCCGAGAGGCCCGCGGACTGAAGGTCCTCACCAAGTGGGGCGCCACGGACCGGATCGACTCGCTCATCGCCAGCGACGACCCCGCCAACCGTCGGATCGGATTCATCGCCGACCAGAACGCGGGAGATGGCGGCCTTTTCGTCCCTTGGTTCGGCCGGCTCGCCTCGAGCTACAAGTCGATCGGCCTGCTCGCGATGAAATACGAGATCCCGGTGGTGATCGGCGCCGCTCGTCGCGTCGATGGAGACCGCTTTCGTTATCGCATCGAACAGATCGACCATTTCGGGCCGGACGACTGGTGTGATGCTCCGGACCCCCTCTTCTACATCACGGCAAGATTCAACCGCGGACTCGAGACCATGGTTCGCCGAGCACCCGGCCAGTACCTCTGGATTCATCGCCGATGGAAGAGCCGCCCCAAGTGGGAACGCAAGGGAAAGCCCATGCCGGCTTCGGTGCGTCGTCGCCTCGAAGAACTCCCTTGGATGGATGACGAGACCATGCGTCGCCTGGTCGATTCCAGCGAGCCCAGCCGGGCTGCGGAGCTTGGATCATGACCAGCAGCCAGCCCCCCACGCTCGAGGATCGATTCGCCGGCCTGACGATCCTCGTGGTGGACGACGATCCGGACATCGTGGCCTCCACCGTTCTGGCCCTTGAGACCGAAGGGGCCACCGCCATCTCGGCCGAGGACGGGAACACGGCGGTTTCCCTCCACCAGGCTTCGAACCCGGATGCCGTGGTTCTGGACATGATGCTTCCTCGCCGATCCGGGTTTCTCGTACTGGAAAAGATCCGGGAGACGTCCCCGACCACTCCGGTGGTCATGGTCACCGCGAATCGTGGGCGACGCCATCTGGCCTACGCCGAAAATCTCGGGGTGTCGGCGTATCTGGTGAAGCCGGTCCCGATGGTTCGACTCCTTGACACCCTCGCCGAACTTCTCCAATCAGACGGGGGAGCCCCCCCCTCTCCCTGAAGCGGTATCCTCCCTTTCCTCATGGCCAGTTACGCCGTCGAAATCCACCAGGAAGACTTGGAACGCTCGGAACTTCTCCCGATCGGCACCCGGGCGGAGCTTCGCGCCGCCTTCCTTGACTTCAACACCGCTGCCGAAACCAATGCTCCGGAAGAAACCGAGCTGTACGGTCCGGGGATCAAAGTCAGCCTTCCCCCGTACACCGACCCGGTGACTCAGTTCGAACTGAGCGAGGACGACCAGGACATCTCCAAAGCCGTCCTGCTTCGCATTGCTCGAGCCTTCAATTGGGACCTCATCGACCTCGGCAGCGGACGGCGCCTCCACATGTATCGCCCTCCCGCAACCGAAGCCGAGTCATGAGCGACCAGGTGATCGTGCAAGGAACGGCGATCTCCGGCGGTGATCCCGAACAACTTCGAATCGCACTCGATGAAGCCTTCGACTATCGAGGAGACATCACCGTGATTCAACGAGACGGCCGGGAAGTCACTGGCTTTCTCTTTGATCGACGAAGCGAGCGCACGATCGAGACGTCCTTCGTTCGGATCCTCCCCCCCGACGCCGATGATCGCCTCGAGATCGCCTACTCCGCGATCGCGGAGATCAGGTTCAGCGGTCGAGATGCCGCCGCCGGCCGAAGTTGGGAGAACTGGGTTCGTCGCTACGCCGAAAAGAAACTGGCGGGCGAAGAAGCGAGCATTGAAAGTGAGACCCTGGACTGAGTGCAACCTCGATCCGCGGCCTCGGACTTGATGAAGTCAGGAACGCCGGAGCAGATCGGTCGCCGAGGTCTCGATCTCGACCGTCGGTCGAGGGCGTGAACGAGCCAGATGTTCATCGATCCCGGCCAGACTCCGAGCGAGCTCTCGCTCGGTTCGAGTGAAGGCATCGTCTCCGGTCACCACCGCGATGGGGTCCTGACGCCCGCCCCGGGCGAGCCGGCCTCGAATCAGATCCGCATCCGCGACGTGCTGCGCCTGCATGAGAAGCACCTGGGCTCGCAATTCCAATAATCGCCGAACCTCGTCCGTAAGCGGTCCAGCTTCGGTACCAGCGAGGCGCAGACGCGGCGAACCCGAATCACCAACGGTACGCGGTTCCGAAACTTCCGGACCCGGCGATGCCGGAGTCTGCTTGATGTTGGGGGGGTCCATCATCCGTGGAAGATCTTCTCGACCTACGGCTCCGTCGGCAAGTGGACGAGCCGGAACGGGCTCGGTCGTTGGAGGCGTTTTCGACGCCTCGGATGACGGATCGAGTTCCCAGTCGAGCAAAATTCCGCTTCTGATGGCGTCCATGAGGAATATATCGGTCATCAGGAGCCAGATCGGCCAACCTTGCCCGAATCGGATTTCAGAGCCGACCCCCAAAATGATCGGAAGACCGGCTGCCACCGGGACCGGCCCGGGTTCATCCGCCACCGAACGTCGCCGCGAATTCAAGCCCCCCATCGGCCTCCGAACCCCTTCTCGGCATTCGATCGAGTCTCGCCACGGCACGGCGAAGGCCTTCGATCACCACCTCGGAAGAGGTGCCATCGGTCGAGGTGGTCAGTCGCATCAACGCTTCGATTTCCGGAAGACTCGGAACCAGACCATCCCATGTCCTGATGGCCGAATGCCCGGTCGGCGAAAGTTCGTCTCCAGGATGAGAAAGAATCTCTGCGAGTTTCTCCCCCGGCCGGATTCCGGTCTCGACGATTCCCAGTCCGAGGGCGGAGTCACCCGCCGGCACATCATCGATTCCTTGGAGCCGAAGACCATTGGCCAGGGCGAATCGATGGGCAAGATCGAGGATTCGTACGGGCTCCCCCATGTCCAGCACGTGCACTCGACCGACCGGACCATCGGAGGACGCCTGTGATGCGGCCTGCAGTACCAGACCAGCCGCCTCCGAGATGGTCATGAGATACCGCGTCATTCGACGGTCGGTGAGGGTCAACGGCCCACCATCGGCGACCTCGCGTTGCCAGATCTCCAGCACACTTCCGCTGGAACCAAGGACGTTGCCGAATCGCACCACCGCCGTGGCCAGCCCGGCTTCCGCGGCGTATCGCTGGACGGCGACTTCCGCCAGGCGTTTCGTGGCGCCCATGACCGATCGAGGGGCCACCGCCTTGTCGGTCGAGACGAGTACGAAAGTCTTCGCTCCGGTGGCCGCTGCGGCTTGAACCGCGGAAATCGATCCTTGCAGGTTGTTTCGAACCGCTTCTCGCGGATGGTCTTCCGAAAGCGGCACGTGCTTGTGCGCCGCCGCATGCAGGACCACGTTGGGGCGGCACGATTCAAAGACACGCAGGGTGCCTGCTCGTTCCG
>CAJWFU010000318.1:0-3871 GCA_913031315.1 uncultured Phycisphaerae bacterium
TGACCACCAACAGCGACATCCCGTTCGCCAAGAGCCTCGTCGACTACATCTTCCGATGGCTCGGCATGCAGTTCGTGCCCGGATACCGAGAACAGAACACGCCGCGCAGGACGCCGGCGAGCACCCCGACCACCGAGGCCACCGAGACCTCGGGCGTCAACGTCAAGGAGGACACCACGTGCACAGATCCCTCATCTTCCGACGCCCCGGCGAAGACCGGCACCTCGCCGACGACCCCGGTGACCGATCACTCGCCGTCGAGCGTCATGGACGGACGTTCGTCCTCTTCGCTCGAAGCCGAGGTGAAGGACACCGTGACGACGTCGCTGAATCCCGATGGCTCGGTATCGACCACCAGGACTCACAGCGAATCCGCTCGCTCGGTGCTCGACCAGTCCAATGCGGCACTCATGGGTGACGCCCCGGCCTGCGACAACTGCGGATCCATCACCGTTCGAAACGGCACTTGCTACAAGTGCCTGAACTGCGGAAACTCGATGGGCTGCAGCTGATGCGATTCAACGACCGCCTCGAACGCCCTCGGGCGTCGAGGTGGTCGTCGGTTTCTTCCATCGGCGTTGCTCGTCGGTGGATCGAAATCGGTTCCGGGTCGGGTTTCGGCGTCTCTCCGACGACGTCTCTCCGACCCCCGCGATGGAAGTGGATTTCGGTTCAGGTTTGAGATGGTCGACGAGTGGACGGACCCTCTCAACTGGTCGGCGACGCAGGGAAATGCGGACCCGACTCCCCTCAGTCTCCGCAGGGGTGGCCCTCTCCTCGAATCTACTTCCATCGCTTCTCTCTCTGATCGCCGCAATGGCGGTCAATCCCCTCGCCCCCGTCACGGCCGCCCACCGCCGCGACGGGGGTATTTCATTGGTTCTTCCGGCTCGGAAATCGGCCCCGGCGGCCGACCCGCGTTCTTCGGATGTACGCTTCCAGCATGGCCCTCGACACTCCCGAATCACATCTCCGTTGGATCGAGCATCGCGAGCGCAGCCTGCGAGATCCGGACGGCTGGCTCGCCCTGGTCGCCCTTCACTGGCTCCCATCCGGGAGATCGACGATCTGCGCGGTCGGCGAAACGGCCGGCGATCGCCTGGTGCTTCCCGGCGCGTTGGCGTCTCCAGCCGTCACGTTCGAATTCGAAACTCCGCGGCTGCTCGTGGTCCCCGGCCGGGAAGTCACCGCCACCCTCGACGGCAGACCGCTTCCCGCCGATGAACCGACGGAATTGCGGGACGACCGGACAGGCCCGGGACCGGTGCTTCGCTTCGGCCGACTTCATGTCACTCATGTTCATCGTCAGCATCGCGCCGCACTTCGAGTTCGAGATCGCGAAGCCGCGAGCCTGATGCGATTTCGGGGGGTGCCCAGATTTCCTTTCGACCCCACCTTGGTGGTCGACGCTCGATTCGAACCGGCACCGCCCGACACGACCGTTCCGATCACCCTGATCACCGAACACGTCGAGGAACATCCGGTTGCGGGCACCCTTCGATTCGAAATCGGCGGCCGATCCTGCTCGCTGCTCGCGGAACAAAGTGGAAACGGACTCTTCGTCGTCTTCGGCGATTCCACGAATATCGCTCCCGGCGAGGATGGAACCTACGGCGGCGGAAGGTTTCTCAGTCTCGCCGCGCCGGACCCGACTGGTCGGGTCGAGATCGACTTCAATCGCGCCGTGAATCCCCCTTGTTCCTTCACGCCCTACGCGACCTGTCCGACCCCGCCCGCTGCCAATCGACTCCCGATGCCGGTGCGGGCGGGCGAACGACGCACGCACTGAATCAGACCATTTCCGGAACCGTCCCATGCCGATCCACCGCTTCGCCTTCGTACTCCTCGCCGCGCTCGCCGGCTGTTCAACCACGCCCCAAGGTCCCGGGGCCGGCACCTCGAAACTCAATCACGTCGTCCTGATCTCCCTCGAGAACGCCTCGGACGCCGAGGCGTGCGCTGCGGACTGCCGAGCCATGCTCGGAACCATCGAGAGCGTGGAAACGCTCTGGGTCGGCACCCCGGTCGATACCGGCCGTGAAATGGTCGATGACGACTACGAAGTGGGTATCTGCGTGGGATTCGAGAGCCTGGAAGACCTTCAGAGCTACCTCGCCGCTCCCAGCCATGTCCAATTGGTGGAATCGTGGGGGCCCCGTGCCGTCCGATTCCGGATCTTCGATGTCGGGCAGCCCGGCCTCGACCGATAGAACCTAAGTCCGGTCTGGAGAGCAGACCGTAGAATCAGCGTCGAAGGAACACCATGGCCATCCAGACTTCAGTCAAGCGAAGCTTCATTTATTGGAACCTGCTCTACCTCGTGCTTTGTGGTGGGCTGGGTGCCTGGGGTGCCTACGACTATTGGGTGACCATTCCAGCCCAACAGAAGGCCGTGGCGGAATATGGCGTTCTGGTCGAGGAACTGGCCGGGCTCGAAATTCGAGGAAAGCTCTGGCAGCTCGCCGGGAAGCAGAAGGAAGGGGTCGCCACCCCGGAAGAGGTTCAGGAACTGCAGGAATTGGAAAAGACCCTTCAGGAGGCGGGAACCACCAAGCCACCACCACCACTGAACGAATCCGAGCGAGCCCGCTACACCGAGATCAAGGACATTCTCAAGGTCGACTTCGACAACACCCCGCCCGAGCCGCCGGCAAGCTACGACGGCTGGGTCAATCTCTGGGTCTACTTCGTGGGCTGCGGCATTCTTGGAACCCCCTGGTTCGTCTGGAAATTGGTCTCCCGACGGGGCCAGATCTGGACCCTCGAGGATGACGGCAGCCTCCAGACTCCGAACGGCACTTTCGCCGCCGAACAGATCCTGGACATCGACATGTCGATCTGGATGAAGAAGTCACTTGCGAAGGTGATGGTCGATGGCCAGACCGATCCGATCGTTCTAGACGACTACGAGTATCAGAACGCCTATCTCATCGTGGGGGCGCTGGCCAATCAATTCCACCCCGACGAATGGACCGCGGAAGCCAAGCCCGCCAAGGACGTCAAGGCCGCCGGCGACCCGGCAGAGGCCGAGCCCGAAGAGGACTCCGGCTCCACTGAGAATGCGGATCAGCCGGCATCGACCCCGGAAAGCGACGTCAACGCCTCCGAGGACTGAGTCCCGCTCTGAGGACCACGAAGAGCGTTTTTCGAGCTTCGTACCGAACCTGCAGCCAGGATGAGCCGCCCCGCCGAATGACCGGCGGGGCGGCTGTATCATGGGGGGTCCTCCACACTCTTTCCGGAGCTCCGTTGACATGCGTGCCACCACCGAGCCGACCACGGCCCTTGAGAAGACCGACCGCTGCTCCGACCTTCCCCATCGTCCCCGGGTGCTCCTGGGCAAGATGGGCCTGGACGGCCACGATCGCGGCGTGAAGTTGATTGCTCGCCTCCTGCGAGACAGTGGCATTCACGTCATCTACTCGGGACTCTGGCAGACCCCTCGGAGCCTCGCCATCGGTGCCCGGGACGAGGACGTCGACTGCATCGCCTGTTCGATGATGAGCAATTCACATCTGGTGCTGGTACCCAAGCTTCTGGACGAACTCCGTTCGCTCGGCCGCCCGGACATCACGATCAACGTCGGCGGCATCATTCCCCACGAAGACGTGAAGACCCTGTTGGAATCGGGCGTGAAGGAGATCTTCCACACCGGGACCAGCATGGATCAGATCGTGGAGAGTGTTCGTCGCTCGGTGACTCCCTACACCCCCCCGTCGTTCTCGGATTCCAATGCCGATCTCGCACGTCTCCTGAGCCTCGCCCACGCCGGTACGCAAACCGAGAATGCTCCAAGGGCCCGCCCCAAGCGGGTCATCGGCCTCACCGGCGCTCCCGGTGCCGGCAAGAGCACCCTGGTGGCGGCGATGGC
>CAJWFU010000319.1:0-3869 GCA_913031315.1 uncultured Phycisphaerae bacterium
CCTCCTGGCCCCCGCGCAGCCTTCGGCATCCGCCGCGAGCCCTTCGCCCTCCTCGAAACCGGATTCAGCAAACCGGCACGCCCATCCCCCCTCTGAACGGCGCCAGACAGGAGCCAGGTCGACATGATGCTCGTCGAACTCGAGGCGAAGCGGGACGGGGCGGCCAAGGGGCCAGAAACCGGGGTCAGGCTCGACCGGGCGACCTGGCTCGAAGCCGTCGCCCTCGTCGCGGTTGAGCCGGCCGCTCCTGGAATCGGAACCACGAGATTCCCGGGATCGGACTTGCCCCCGTCGCCCAAGGCGACGAGGGTCGTTTTCGAGGGATCGAATCCGATTCAACCTCGGCCTCGGGACCGCCCGGAAAGCTGGTCGGGGTTGGCTGACGGTCGGGTTTCGAGTAGCATCTTCGCTTCGGGCCGTCGGTGACAGTTCCCTCGAGACATGAGGTGACTGGCGCCGCATGGGGCACGCCTTCGCGGCGTTGCGTGCTCCCGCCCTGTTTCGGCCGCGGACTCGGATCCGCTCGCTTCGTCGATCGTCGACGCTCGCGACGCTCCGGACCGCGCCCCGTCGACCGGGATGGTCCCGTTCGGCGTCGTCGGTCCTGACGCGACAATCGTCGCGCGTTCGATCCGGTTCCTTCTGAAAGCGCCCGACTCGGTCAAAGGTTCCGATGATGCCCACCCGGCTTCTCGGAAAGACGACTCTTCCTGAATCGTCGATGAATCACTGGCCCATGGTGTAACGGTAGCACTCTTGGTTTTGGTCCAAGCAGTCCTAGTTCGAATCTAGGTGGGCCAGCTTCCCTTCTCCCGAGTCGATCGCTTTCCCCTTCCCCTCGGAACGCAGATGCCAACGTCACCCGACCATCCGAACGTGGACGCCGTGATCCTTGCCGCCGGCAAGGGCACCCGCATGCAGAGCGATCTCCCCAAGGTGATGCACGAGGTCGGCGACCGACCCATGCTGCACTGGGTGGTCGATGCCTGTCGCGAAGTCGGGGCGCGGAGAATCGTGGTGGTGGTCGGCCATCGAGCGGATCTGGTTCAGGCAAGCCTGGAAGGCGAGCCCGGAGTGGAATTCGTGACTCAGTCCGAGCAACTCGGAACCGGGCATGCGGTCGACCAGGCCCGGGCGGCCTTCAGCGGTTCGCCGGAAAACGATCTCCTCGTCCTCTGCGGCGACGGCCCGCTCATTCGAACGAAGACCCTCCGAACACTGCTGGAAACCCATCGCAGCGCCAACGCCGCCGCGACCCTCGCCACCGCGGTCATCGACGACGCGACCGGATACGGGCGCATCGTGCGGGACGACCACGGGGATTTCGCCCGGATCGTCGAACAGAAGGACGCTTCGGAAGCGGAACTCGCGCTTCGCGAGGTCAATCCCTCCTACTACTGCTTCCGAACCGGACCGCTCTTCGATCGCCTCGCCCGCACCAGCAACGACAACGCCAATGGTGAGTACTACATCACCGACGTCTTCGGGATCGCCCGCGAAGACGGCGACCGGGTCGCGGTGGTCGATGCGGTTCCGCCCCAGGACATCCTGAGCATCAACGATCCGGGCCAACTCGCGGAAGTGGATGCCATCCTGCGAAACCGACTCGCCGACTCGGAAGGGACTCGATGAGCACGAGCGACCGCGAGCACATGAAGATCTTCGCCGGGCGATCCGGCCAGCATCTGGCCGAAACGATGTGCGAGCACCTCGGCCTGCCGCTCGGGAAGGCGACTTCGTCGACCTTCCCCGACGGCGAGATCATGGTGAAGGTCGAAGAGGACGTTCGGGGCCGGGACTGCTACGTCGTCCAGTCGACCTGCCAGCCGGTCAACGACACCCTGCTCGAACTCCTCATCCAGATCGACTGCCTGCGCCGGGCTTCGGCGAAGCGGATCACCGCGGTGATCCCCTACTTCGGCTACGCCCGACAGGATCGGAAGGACGAGGGACGGGTGCCGATCACCGCCAAGATGGTGGCCAATCTGATCACCGCGGCCGGCGCCGATCGCGTTCTCTGCATGGACCTGCACGCGGCTCAGATCCAGGGATTCTTCGACATTCCGGTCGATCACTTGAGCGCGTCCCCCGTGTTCATCGAGCACTTCCTCGCCTTGCGAGATTCCCTCGGTGACATCGTGGTCGTCTCCCCCGACGTGGGAAACGTGAAAGTCGCGAACATGTACGCCGACGTCCTCGGCTGCGATCTCGCGATCGTCGACAAGCGTCGCCAGTCCGGAACCGAAGTCGCGGTGCGAAATCTGATCGGCGAAGTGAAGGGCCGCACGGTCCTCATGTTCGACGACATGATCTCCACCGCAGGCACGGTCTGCGAAGCCGCGAAGCTGGTCACCGAACGCGGAGCCACCGACGTGATGGTCTCCGCGACCCATCCGGTGCTGGTGGGCCTTGCCATGCAGCGACTTGCCGACGGCCCCATCTCGACCATCAACATCACCGACACCATTCCCGGAGGATCCCGACTGGATCCCCTGGGTGAAAAGGTGCAGGTGCTGGGGGTGGCTCGTCTCCTCGGCGAGGCGATCCACCGAATTCACCACGACCAATCGGTCTCGGCGATGTTCCGCACCGGAGCCGGGACCAAGCGTTGACCCGATCCATTCCGTTTCCGTCGGTCGGCACTGACGGCGGCGATTCAAGTTCGACAGGAGTACAGGAACCATGAGTCACGAAACCCCCACCATCACAGCCCAAAAGCGGGAACGGCACGGCAGCCGCTACTCCCAGCGACTTCGCAAGTCCGGTCGGCTCCCCGCCGTCGTCTACGGACACGGGTCAGACCCGGTCTCGATCAGCGTCGATGCCAAGGAGACCCTCCGTCACCTCGGCGAAGGCAACCACATCTTCAGCGTGGCGATCGACGGCGGCTCCGAAGAGACCTGCCTGGTCAAGGACCTTCAGTTCGGCTTCCTCGGCGACGATGTGATCCACGTCGACTTCGCTCGAGTGAACCTCGACGAGAAGGTCACCATCAACATGACCCTCGACTTCCACGGCGTTCCCGCCGGAGCGAAGAAGGGTGGCACCATCGTGGTCCACGACCTCTCGGAACTCGAAATCGAATGTGCCGTCCGAGACATGCCGGACTCCCTCCGCATCGATCTGGAACACTTCGACGAGATCATCCACGTCAGTGATCTCAAACTCCCCGAAGGCGTGGTCGCGGTGACCCCCGGCAACACCCTCGTCCTTCACGTCCAGGCACCCGTCAGCAGCGATGACGACGAAGACGAAGATGCCACCGCCTCCGCCACCGAAGCCTGATCGCCTCCCGGAATGCCCACCGCAAGGACCATCACGTCATGAAACTCGTCGTCGGACTCGGCAACCCAGGACCGGAATACGATCGGACTCGACACAACGTCGGGTTCGAGGTCGTCGACCGGCTGGCCCGAAGACACGGCGATCCTGCGACCTCGATCGCCCGCAACAAGTTCTCGGCTCTGGTCGTGGACGCGGTGGTCGGCGATGAGAAGGTGATGCTGATGAAGCCACTCACCTTCATGAACCTCTCCGGCAAGGCCGTGGCCGAAGCCCTCCGGTTCTACAAGATGTCGCCGATGGACGATTTGATGGTGATCGTGGACGACACCGCCGTCACCTGCGGGTCGATCAGGATCAAGCCGGGCGGCGGGGCGGGAGGCCACAATGGCCTCACCGACGTCTCTCGTCTGCTCGGCAACGATTCGTGGCCCCGGCTGCGAATCGGGATCGACAAGCCGGGCCGGATCCCGCTCAAGAACTACGTGCTGGGCCGTTTCACCCCCGAGCAGCAACCGCTCGTGGATACGGCTCTTGACGAGGCGACCGACGCGGTCGCCTGCTGGGCGGGCGAAGGGCTCGCTCCA
>CAJWFU010000320.1:0-3869 GCA_913031315.1 uncultured Phycisphaerae bacterium
GAGGCACTGGATCTTCAGGGTGCGAGGATCGAAGTTCGCAGGCAGCAGCACCATGACGATCTCCTCGAGCCCGCGATAGACGGGGTGAAGAACGGAGCGAACGACATCGTTCAATTCCGCGGTCGGGTTGGCCGCTTCCTTCAGCAGCAGGCGTCGAGCCGGATCGTTTCCCACGTCCGGTCCGGGGTCGACATACCAGCTGATCCAGGCGGCGAGGGCGTCTTCGGCCGCGTCTGGATGGTCCGACAGCGACGGCATCGCAATCGCCCTCGAGGCTTCGTAGGCTCGCTTGATGACCTCGTGGTAGAGGGCGGCCTTGCCTCCGAAGTGGTAGTTGATGGCCGCCACGTTCGCGTTCGCCGCAGCGCAGATCTCCCGAACCCCGGTGCCGTCGTAGCCTTGGTCCGCGAAAAAGCGAGTCGCAGCGTTCAGGATGTCGTCTCGGGAGGACATGAATGGATCCGATGGTGGCATCTCAAACGCGCGTCTGAAACAGGCGTTTGATTCGGGTTCGAAAGGGTACCCGAGACGGATGCAGCCGTTCGGTTCCGGGCGGTATTCGGGGGGCGGGATTATCGGTTGGACATCTTTCCGGCAAAAGGACGGATCGGACGCGCAGTAATCAGGGAAGGACGGCATATCTTGGAGGTCCTGATCCGAAGAATCCCCTCGGTCACCCGGAGCCCCGCATGTTTTCCAAGACCCGATCGCTCGTTCTCGCCACGATTCTGACCCCCGCGATGTTCTCTTTCGCCGGTGATTCCTGCGGTGATCCCGCGGCCGGTGCGTGCGACCAGCCCAATGGCACCCCGGGCTGTGACGACCTGGACTGCTGCCAGACCGTCTGCCAGATCGATGCGTTCTGTTGTGAGGGTGCCTGGGACGATGCCTGCGTCGCCTTCGCCGCCGACAGTTGTGATGGGAGTGGTGGAGGCGGCGGTGACCAACCAAACGATAATTGTGCCGATGCGACCGAAGTCGAGGAGGGCACGTTCATCTTTTCAACCGTGGGCGCGACTCCCGACGGACCCGAGCTGCCAAGTGAATGCGACGAAGGATTCGGTACGGCTTTCGCGTCTGACGTCTGGTTCCTACTCACGCCGGACGTGGACACCGGTGTGACGGTGTCGACTTGTGGCACGATCGATTACGACTCGCGACTCGCGGTGTATCTCGATTGCGGGGGCGCGTTGATCGCCTGCAACGATGACGGGCCGGACTGTCCGAATTATTCGTCGCTCATGACTTTCCAGGCGCTCGCGGGCGAGAGCTACGCGATTCGAGTCGGCGGCTACGGCGAAGCCGTCGGGAGCGGCACGATTTCGATCACCTACGGAGAACTGCCTCCGCCGTATCCCACCCGGATCCTTCCGGTCTGGACCGCGGCCGATGGGGGCAACGGCCATGCCTACGGTGTGATCTCCATCGCAAAGGATTCGACCTTCGATCAGGTCGAGTTCGCCGCTGCTGGGTTCGGAGCCGATCTCGCAACCACCGCCTCCCCCGCGGAATCCGACTTCGTTCGTGATTTCGCCCGGGTTTCCGACCCCAACGTCTACGACCGGGCCGCCTTCGGTCTCGTTCAGGATTCGGGTGCCGCGGAGCCTTCCGGCGGTTGGGGCTGGATCAATTCCGAACCTCTGAAGTGGACCAATTGGCGTGCGGGCGAACCCAATGACAACCCGGCGCCCGAGAATTTCGGAGAGCTGTACGCCGACGGCCAGTGGAACGATTGCTTCGACGCCGACTTCGGACAGGTGGTCCTGGAATTCGATGTGGATCCGGGCTTCGATGACGGCGTGGCATGGACCGTTTCGTCCGGCGGCAACGGGCATGTCTACCAGCCGATGATCGTCTATCCCGAGATCGATTGGGACACCGCCCGCCAGATGGCGGAAGAAGCCGGTGGGTCACCTGGTCAC
The DNA here is from genome assembly GCA_913031315.1 of uncultured Phycisphaerae bacterium. Classification (GTDB taxonomy): domain Bacteria; phylum Planctomycetota; class Phycisphaerae; order Phycisphaerales; family SM1A02. The sequence goes on from CAJWFU010000320.1 coordinate 1,923, forward strand.
CTTCGAGACCGATGAAGAACGCCTCTGGGTTCAGGAGAACCTGATGGTGTTCACGGCCCTCTGGAGCCAACCGACGGTCGGGGCGATCAACGTCGGTCCGATGATCGGGCTCGAGAAGATCAACGGGGTCTGGACCTGGCTCGGCGACGAGCCGCTGGACTATGACGGATGGCTCCTCGGTGAGCCGAGCGGCGACGGTCTGGTCGCGTCGATGGGGGCGGGCTTCGGGAGTGGGCCGGCACCCACCTTCAACGATCAGTCGAATGATGTGCTTGGACGATCCTTCATCATCGAATTCGACGACGTCGACCCCGGTGATTGCCCGACCGATCTGAACGGCGACGGCCAGACCGACGGAAACGATTTCGGCCTGATGCTCACGCAGTGGGGGCCGTGTGCGGGATGTTCCGCGGACCTGGACGGCAACGGCATCGTGGCGGGCCCCGATGTGGGACTCCTGCTCGTCGGCTGGGGTTTCTGTCCCTGAGCCACTGGCCACTCGGGCGGACGAATCGGCGCGACTGGTAGGATCCACACATGATCCGAACCCTCTGCACCGGTACGTTCGCCCTCGGCCTGATGGTGACCTGCTCCGTTCTCGTTCCCGTCGTCGGCGTTCAGCCGGCGTTCGCGGGCGATGACGACCCCACGATGGAATCGATCGAATCCGGAACGGATGGCACCACTCCGGTGCTGCTGCCGGATGTCGATTCGGTGACCGAACATGAGATCCTGAAGAACGGAGAACGGATTCGGTACCGGGCCACCGCCGGTACGCTCCCGCTCTTCGACGATCCCGATGGCGAGGTCAAGGCGAGGGTCTTCTTCGTCTCGTACGAAAGGCTCGAGCCCGAACGGCCGCGGTCGGCCGCCGATGAAGGGGTGGAGGCCTGGGGGCCGTGTGATCCGGCGACCCGACCGGTCACCTTCTGTTTCAACGGCGGGCCGGGGTCGAGTTCGGTGTGGTTGCATCTGGGCGCGTGGGGCCCTCGCCGGGTGGAGATGGGGGATGCGGGCGCCTTGACGCCACCACCCTGGGGACTGGTGGACAACGAATCAACCTTGCTGGATCGAAGTGATCTGGTGTTCATCGACCCGGTCACCACCGGGTACAGCCGGGCGGAGGACGGGGTGGACGACGGGCTCTATCACGGACTGGAACGGGACGGGCGGGCCGTGGCGGAGTTCATCCGACTCTGGACCACCCGGAACGACCGGTGGAACTCACCGAAGTTCATCGCGGGCGAAAGCTACGGGACGACCCGGGCCGCGTGGCTCGCGAGCGAACTGCAGTCCCGACACGGCATGTTCCTCAACGGAGTGGTCCTCGTCTCGAGCGTGCTCGACTTCGGGACCGTTCGGTTCAATCGATCGAACATCCTGCCCGACGTGCTCTACCTTCCGACGTATGCGGCCACCGGCTGGTACCACGGCCGGGTCGACCGTGAACGCTTCCCCACCGTCGAATCGGTGGTGGAGGCGGCGGAAGGGTTCGCGATGGAGCGGTACCTGCCGGCGCTCGCGGCGGGCAACGCATTGCCCGCGGACGAGCGGGCGGTGGTGGTCGCGGGACTCTCCAGGCTCACCGGCCTCGAACCCGCGTTCCTCGAGGAATGGGATCTCCGCATCTGGGGCGGCCCGTTCCAGAAGGAACTCCTCCGGTCGGAGCGGAAGACGGTGGGTCGACTCGATTCACGATTCATCGGCCGCGACGCCCGGGCCGCCGGACAGTCCCCCGAATTCGATCCGAGCATGGAGGCGATTCGTGGTCCCTACACCGCGACGCTGAACGACTACGTGCGTCGTGAACTGGATTTCAAGAGCGATCTTCCCTATGAGATCCTCACCGGTCGCGTCCGCCCCTGGGACTACTCGCGCTGGGAGAACCGCTACGTGGACGTCGCGTCGAACCTCCGCAGCGCGATGGTGCGGAATCCCGGACTCCGC
>CAJWFU010000321.1:0-3867 GCA_913031315.1 uncultured Phycisphaerae bacterium
CTCCTCGGAACCCAGATCGCCCAGGTGAAGGATCAGGTCCACGGACGCCGCCATCAAGACCTCGAGGCCTTGTGAGGTACGGCCGGCGTCGCCGTGGGTATCGGAAAGCAAGCCGACCCTGCGGGCGGAAACCGAGGTCCAGGACGGGGGGTTGGAGGCCGACGGCGTCATCTGTGGACATCATCGTCGGGCTCCGCGGTTTCGTCGAATCCGGCCCGAACCCGGGGGAGCGGTATCCTGTGTGGCCCGATCTCTCTCAGGAATTTCGCCATGACCGTCGTCACCCGATTCGCTCCCAGTCCCTCCGGCCACCTGCATGTCGGCGGTGCTCGTACCGCACTCTTCTGCTGGGCCTTCGCCCGCGGACGGGATGGCCGTTTCGTCCTGCGAATCGAGGACACCGATCAGAAGCGAAGTTCCGACGAGGCGAGCCTCGGATTCATGAGGGATCTCGCATGGCTGGGCATGGATTGGAACGAAGGACCGACCCTGGCCGAACTACCCGGGCAGGGCGGTGGCGATCATGGACCCTACTTCCAAAGTGAACGCCTCTCGATCTATCAGGCCCATCTCGACCGGCTGCTCGAAGAGGGCAAGGCCTACCACGCCTTCGACACGCCCGAAGAACTCGACGCCAAACGCCGGGCGGCCCGAGCCGCCAAGCAGCCCTATCGGTACGACCGAGCCTCGCTCGATCTCGATGCGGCCGACGTCGCCGCGAAGCTGGCCGCCGGGGAGCCTTCGGTGATTCGCTTCCGAACCCCGGACGCGGCGATCACCATCTTCGACGACGTCCTGGGGGAGGCGACGCTTCCCGCGGGCGAGGTCGACGACTTCGTCATTCGCAAGGCCGATGGCTATCCCACCTATCACTTCGCGGTGGTGGTCGACGATGCACTCATGAAGGTGAGCCACGTTCTCCGGGCTCAGGAACACTTCAACAACACCGCCAAGCACGTTCTTCTTCAGGACGCTCTGGATTTCCCTCGCCCCAACTACGGGCATCTTTCTCTCATCATGAATCCCGACGGTTCGAAGATGAGCAAGCGGGACAAGGACAAGGCCCTGCGAGCCGCGGTCCGGTCACAGGAGGTCGAGCACTGTCCCGTGGACGGGGATGGGAGTCCGATCGTCGATTCCGAAACCTGGGATCGATGGAAGTCCGACAAGACGGTGCAGCTCGATCTGGATCGCCTGGAGTCGATCGCTGAAATCCTCGGTGTCGCTCTTCCCGAGATCAACGTCGCGGACTTCCGGCGTTCGGGCTACCTCCCCGAAGTGCTTTGCAACTTTCTCTCGCTCAACGGCTGGAGTGCCGGAGACGATCTGGAGAAGTTCGACAACGCCTTCCTCTGCTCGAAGTTCGATCTCGATCGGGTTCAGAAGACGCCGGCCAAGTTCGACCGCGACAAGTTGCTGGCCTTCAACCTCGATGCCATCCAGGCCATGACCCCGGAAGAGTTCGCCACCCGCTCCCGCGCCCACGCCGAACGATTCCACCCGGAATTCCTCGCCCGCATCGACGACGACCAGTTCGCGATCCTGTGTGAGGCAAGCCGGGAGCGGAGCAAGACCCTGTCCGAACCGTTCCGCACCAACCGGTTTCTGGTTCTCCCCGACCACGCGATCGAATGGGTGGTCAGCAAGCCGGTGCGAAAGGCGTTGTTCCGGGGCGAACCCACTGGATTCGAACTGCTTGCCCGTGTCCGCGACATTCTCGCCGACCTGGAGGACTTCAAGGCGGCCTCGCTGGAATCGGCGATCACCGCATTCGCGGAGGAAGTCGCCGAAGGAAATCTCGGTCGAGTGGCCCAGCCACTCCGCATCGCGGTGAGTGGCGGTCCGGTGAGTCCGCCGATCTTCGACACCCTCGAGATTCTTGGACGCGAATCAGTGATCGCTCGCATCGATCGCTGCCGCGAAGCCCTCGCTGAAGCGGCCGAAATCGCCGCTGGCTGACGCTGGTCACGGGTTCTGCCGCACGGCCTTCACCTCGCGGGTCAGAAGCACGTCTCGGTTCGTGGCCTCTTCGAACTGGACCACGTACAGGCCTTCCTGCCATCGCCCGGTGATGGCGTAAACGCCCCCGGCATCCACGTCGACATCCCAATCGATCGTGGTCTGCCACTGGAGGTCGTAGCTGTTCTGCATTTCAGCCCTTGGCCCGGACACTTCCTGGAAGTCGGCCCGTGAATAAGGGCGAAGCCGGAGTTCGAGGTTCCGCCGTCCCGGAAGAACCGTCAACGCGAATTCGGCGTTGACGTCCATGCCGTCCACGCCTTCGACGATGACCCCGATCCCACTGCGAATAGGGTTGGGATCGATGGTGGCCAGTCGCCCCGAGGGACGGGCGGGTCCGGGATATCCCTTCACGGGTCCGCAGGCGACGGCCAGGAGCATGGTCGCGAGGGCTGGAACGAGCAGGAGCTGACGCATGACGGATCCTTGATGGAAGGCGAAGTCGGGCTGAAGCCGACCGGGGTGGGACAGGGGCGTGGGCTTCGGAGGAGAGGGCGTTCATCTTCCGCATTCCCCGGGGTCGGCCATACTCTACTCACCCCTTGCCGATGAGGATCCCACAGGCGAAGACGATCATGCCTCCGACCACGGTGCCGAACATCGCTTTCAATATGGGAGTGTCCATGTACCGCTTTCGGATGAGCGAGATCGCGAACAACTCGACCACCACGACCGCCGTCGCCGCGATGGTGGCCGTCCGAAAATCCGGCAGCAGGTAGGGAAGGGTGTGGCCGATGCCACCGACGGCGGTGGCGAGGCCGCAGATCCCGCCTCGAAGCCAGGGTGATCCGCGGCCGCTGATCTTGCCATCGTCGCTCATCGCCTCGGCGAAGGCCATGCTGATCCCCGCCCCGACGGCGGCGGCCAGTCCGATGCGGAACGTCTGGCCGTTGTCTTCGGTGGCGAAGGCCGCGGCGAAGAGGGGGGCGAGGGTCGAGACGGATCCATCCATGAGGCCTGCGAGGCCCGGCTGGACGACCTGAAGGATGAAACGTCGTCCCTGTTCATCCGGTGAGGGTCGGTCTTCAACCGGTGGATCGGCATTCGAAGTGTCGTTCATGCCACCGAGGGTAACGGTGACGGCCCTTCCTCTGGTCGGAACCCTTCGTGCTCGGAACCCCGGGAACCCGTGGCGCGATTCGGGGATCGCGGGTCCGCGAATCGATCAGCTTGCCGGCCAGTCGACGGATTCGAGGGTCGTGAACACCTTGCGGAAGTCCGCTTCGCTCGGCTTCGCCCCCGGGGGGATCATCTCCGGCGTGTCCTCGAGGCGGTTCGAGACGAGCGGGTTTCGGCCGAGGGCGTGGATCGAACGCACCATGTCGACGTAACTGGATCGATCGAACGCGTCCTCGACGAACGGTTGATTGAGGATCGTTCCTCGCCACTGGTACCGGATGGTCTGCAGGTTGACGTTCGCCCAGTGACCCTCCCGGGGTCCGTGGAACGGTCCGGTCACGAATCGCATCGCATTCGGTCCGATGAGTGCGGGCAGCAGGAACACGTCCTTGCTCCGATCGGACCGGGCCTCGACGGCCTCGCGGGGGATCACGTCGTCATCGAGACGGATGTAGGTCTGGACGACCGGCGGACCACTGGGGGTGTAGGGCCCGATGTGATCCGCTTCGAAACGGTCGGGACAGGGCGCGTCCGGGTCCACCAGCGGCGCCAGCAGTTCATCGAACTTCCGGATGTTCGCGGCGTGGATCTCGAGATGGGCTTCAGGGATCGGGTCGACGCCGAGCAGCCGGGCGAGTCGTCGGGCCCGCCGAGTCGCAGAGATGTCGGTCCGGTCGACGTTCGAGACGGTCTGGAAGATCAGGAACTTGAAGAACTCGTACCAGAGCC
>CAJWFU010000322.1:0-3865 GCA_913031315.1 uncultured Phycisphaerae bacterium
CACCGGTGAAAAAGAGCTCCGAGGATCCGAAGTAGAATCGCGGCCTCGTCTCTGGAACGCGACAAGGCCGATCCTTGTAGATCCAGGAATCACTTGAGCCTTCCGGGGGAATCTCACCAATGAAGCGTTCCATTCTCAGATCCATGAGGGCTGGCGGCATCCTGCTCGCGAGCCTGCTGGCAAGCGGCTGCACCAGCCCCACCCTCGAATCCGATCCATCCTCCGAGGTGACCGGAGACCGCCCCGGGGCGCCGACCTCGACTGCCTATGCCACGTTTGACGAGGTGTGGTCGACCGTGGACACGATGCACTTCGACCCTGATCACAACGGGGTCGACTGGGACGCGATGCGGCTTGAATACCGACCAAGGATCGAGGACACCAGGAACGATGAAGATGTCCGCGTGGTGCTTCGGGAAATGCTGGCGGAACTCGGTCAGACCCACTTCATGATCATGCCGGGCGAGACGAGCGGATCGACGGACGACTCGAAGGATTCATCATCCGGGGGATCGGGGACCGCGGGCCTCCACTTCGGCTGGCTCGGCGAAGAAGCCATCGTGACCGCGGTCCGACCGGGATCGCCGGCGGGCGAGGCCGGGATTCGGTCGGGTTGGATTCTCGACAAGATCAATGAAGATCCGATTGGCGACCGACTCGCCGCGCTGCGCCGGTTCTCTCTGGAATCCAAGTCTCCGATGGCGGATTACGAATCGCTCGCCCGACTCAACGCCCGCCTGACGGCTCCGATCGGCGAAACCGTCGACTTCGAGTTCCGAGACGGAGACGACACCCTCGTCCGCAAGCAGATCACCTTCGTGAAACCCGAGGGCATCCCGGTCCGATTCGGCCTGCTTCCGGAGACGAACACCCTGACCGAAAGCCGGGTTCTGACTCCGGAAGAATTGGAGAATTGGGGCGTCCGACCCGGGCCGGACGGCTGGCCCGAGATCGTCCAGCTCTCCTTCAACATCTGGATGTTTCCAATCCTCGTTCCGATCGCGGAAACGGTCGACGCCCATCGAGATGCCGATGGTTTCGTGATCGACCTCCGTGGAAATCCGGGCGGACTGGGAGGCCTCGCCATGGGAGTGGCGGGCCATTTCCTCGCCGAGCCCGAGAGTCTCGGACGACTCGAGCAACGCGACGTCTCGATGGAATTCAAGGTGAATCCCCAGCGTGCGACCTCCGACGGCCGACTGGTCGATCCCTTTGCCGGCCCGGTCGTGATCGTGACCGATCGCATGAGCGCCAGCACCTCGGAAGTCTTCGCCGCCGGACTCCAACAACTGAACCGGGCCACCGTGGTCGGCCGCCCGTCCGCCGGCGCCGCCCTCCCCGCCCACCTGACCCTGCTCCCCAACGGGGACACGTTCATGTTCGCGGTGGCCGACTTCATCGGCCCCGCGGGACACAGCATCGAAGGGATCGGCGTCCAACCCGATCGAGTCGTGGCCATCGATCGACGCCGATTGCTGGCCGAAGGCGACCCGGATCTCGCCGAAGCGGTCCGGTCGATCCTCGAGTCACCCGAATGAATCACTTCTTTTGTCTTGAAAGGCCCCTGCCCATGCGTCATCGACTGACCATCACGATCCTCACCGGACTCATCCTCGGCGGCGTCTCTTCGACCGCCCTGGCCCAGGACGGCGTCAACGACGGAACTTCGGAGAAGGCAACCGCTCCCCTTCCGGAACCGAAGGTCATCGTCGATCGAATGATCGACTTCTACGGCGGCAAGAAGGCATTCAAGGACATCCCTCCTTTCACCGCCATCGGCCAGATCGCGATCCCCGCGATGAACATCAGTGGGAAGATGACCACCTGGACGGCACCGCCGAACCTGATGAAGGTTGAAATGGACATGCCCGGCATCGGCAAGACCCTCACCGGATTCGACGGCAAGGTCGGCTGGTCCATCGACCCGAACCGTGGCCCGTCCCTGATGGAGGGCCCGATGCTCGACGAAATCCGTCGCGAAGCGACCCGAACGTCGGAAATCGACATTCTCACCTACTACGACTCCGCCAAGGTCACCGGGCGCGAGACGTTCAATGATGTCGCATGCGTGGTTCTCGAACTTCGCAAGGGTGACGTCCTGACCACTCGCCTGCTGGAGGAGACCACCGGCCGGCCGATCGCCACTCGCACCAAGATGCCCACCCCCATGGGTGAAATCCCGGCCACCACGATCTTCGATACCTGGATCAAGGCTGGAAACGTTCAAACTCCGGGCAAGACCATCATTCAGGTGATGAACATCGAACAGGTGCTCACCATCGACAAGGTGACCCCCGGCGAGATCGCTCCGGCGATCTTCGAGCTTCCGCCCGCCATTGCAGCGCTCGAGAAGGCGCGGCAGGCCGAGAAGAAGACGGAGGCCGAGAACGCCGCCAAGGCTTCCGACACCAAGGAAGCATTGCCTTCGGCGAGCGAAGGCAAGTGACCAGCTGCATCGATCTTTCGGGTGTCGCGAAACGCTTCGGTCGCACCGAAGCGGTTCGCGACCTCGATCTGCAGGTGCCCTCGGGATCGTTGTGCGGCTTTCTCGGTCCCAACGGAGCCGGGAAGAGCACGACGATCCGGATGATCATGTCGATCATCCGGCCGGACGCCGGCAGGCTTCGGGTCCTCGACGGCGACGCCCTCGATCACAAGGACCGGATCGGATACCTGCCCGAAGAACGAGGCGTCTACCGCAAGATGCGGGTCGGCGACTACCTTCGGTACATCGGCCGATTGAAGGGGGTCGAGTCCGCCCGCCTTCCGAAGATCATCGCGGATGCGCTGGAACGGATCGAACTGCCCGGCGTCGCTCGCAAACGATGCGAGGAACTCAGCAAGGGAATGCAGCAAAAAGTGCAGTTCCTCGCCGCGATCATCCACGACCCCGAGCTGATCATTCTCGACGAACCGTTCTCGGGGCTTGATCCCGTCAACGCCATGCTGCTCAACGATCTGATCCGGGAACTGCACGACCAGGGACGGACCATCCTGTTCTCGACCCATGTACTGCACCAGGCCGAACGGATGTGCGATCGAATCGTCATGATCGATCGAGGCCGGAAGGTCCTGGACGACCGGCTCGACCGAATTCGGGAACGATTCGATCCCCGAACCATCGTGGTCGAGACGCTTGGCGATTCGAAGACCATCGAATCGGTCCTGCGAACGGCACCGGAAGTCGAATCCGTGACGATCGACGCCGAAGGTCGTGTTCACGCCCGACTCCGCAACCTCGCCGATGCGGATCGGATCATGGAGCTCGCGGTCCAGAACGGACCCCTTCGCAGCGTCGGCCGGGCGAAGACCACCCTTGACGAAGTCTTCATCGATCTCGTCGGCCGCCCCGATCAGACCGACACCACCGGCGCGGAGACGGAGTCCATTCATGTTTGATGGCAACCTCGGAAAGATCGCGACCATCGCGTGGCGTGAGTTCCGGCACACCGCGACAATTAGTTGTTCTTTGTCGTTCAGACTAAGATCAAGCTCTTTTGGTTCTATTAGTAATAAATTTTTTTTTAACATCATGATGATTTTCTTTTGCTAAAATTCAATTCTACTCTAAATGGACTTGAAATAAATCAGCTAGGAGAGATCTTTTAGAATGCGTCGATAACTTTCAAAGCGATCAGGAGAGATATCACCTGACTTTATGCCTTGATGTATGCCGCAACCCTGCTCACTCCCATGGCTACAGTCTCTAAACTTGCAATTTAGGGAAAACTCACTAAGTTCTTTAAATCCTTTTAGAACTTTTTGAGTTGACACATTGGAAAGCCCGAACTCGCGAATGCCGGGAGAATCGATAAGATCGCACGTCTCCAGATGATAGAGTCGTGAGGTTGTTGTTGTGTGGACT
>CAJWFU010000323.1:0-3844 GCA_913031315.1 uncultured Phycisphaerae bacterium
TGGTCGGCGCGGACATGTTTTCGAAGCGGGGTTTCGAAAGGGGGTCCCGAAGCGGGGCGGCGAAGGCGCCGCTGCTCGGGTCTCACGCTGGTTTCAGCCTGGTGTCAGCCTGGTTTCAGCCTGATTTCAGCAGGGGCGGGAGAGGATGGCTCGACGAATCGGCACCAGGACCGATGGGATCAGACGTTCCTCGACCAGGCGTTCGGAGTGCCCGGCGAGTCGTGCGAACAGCGACGGGAGTTCGTCGAGTGATTTGATGGGGCCGGATGCTCGGGCGGTGAGATAGACGCTGATCGGCTCGGTCCCTTCAAGCCCCGGCACTCCGGCGCGGCCGCGGGCGGGTCGAGACTTGATCTCGAAGAATGCCTGCATGCGAGGATCATCGTCCAAGGCGATGCCGAGCAGTGGTTGGGCCTCTACGAGTCGTTCCCGGTCCCGATCAACGAGATCCGCGAGCGGAGAGTCGGCGAGGAGAGCCTCGAACACGATTTCGTCACGATCCCGATCCGCTTCGAAATCGAACCCGAACACCAGTTCGATGTGGTCGAGATCAAGAGGGCTGACCGAGAGGTAGTACGGTGCGAAATCGAGCAGCGAGCGATGGAGTCGATATGCCTCGTCCAGCGATTCCGGGTTCACGAATCCGCTGCGGAGCGTGGTCTGGCGAAGGGCCACCCAACTGTAGGTTCCGTCGACGTCTTCAGATTCGAGGGCGTATTCACCCTCGTAGCGTCGAAGCCGTTCGAGCCGCGGGAATTCCTTCTGGATGCGGCCAAAAAGATCCAGGACGGCCTCACGTCCCTCTGGGACGTCCATCGTGACCGCGATCTTCTGGTTCACGTAGAAGTCGCTGCAGATCCCGGCTAGGTGCGCATCCACGGCAAGAAGACTCCGGTGGCCTGATTCGCCGGCTCGATCGAGCCGGCCAGTCCAGAGGCTAACTCTCTGAAACGGGCCTCTGTCGACCGCGACACGTTCTCCACGCGGGCGTGGCGGGCGTCACGAGGCCCGACGCGTGCCGAGATAGGTCCCTTGCCTCCAGATCCACTCCATGGGCCCCATCTTGAATCGACGGCTCCAGGCGAGGCAGAAAACGGCGGTTGCCACGTAGACGAGGAAAGCCAGGCCGACCAGTCCCGTACGAGAAATCTGATCGAACCACCCCAGGCCCCAGTGAAGCATGAGGCCGGTGAAGATCAGGCTCTCGAGGAGATATGCCGTCAGGGACATTTTTCCCACGGTGGCGAAGATCCTTGAAAGCGGCATTCGGCCCGCATCAACCAGCAGGCTGATCATCGAGACCAGACCCACCGCCATCAGTGCCGCCGCCAGGTTCTGAGTCATCGCTGCCACGCTGCCCGGCATCGAATTCTTGCCTTCGGTCCAGAAGACCATCCCGCCCGCGATCGAGAGCAGCAGGCCGCCCGGAAGCACGGTGAGCATCAGGCGGCGACGCAACCCCCGCCCGCCGGCGGTGAAGAATCCGCGGTCATGCATCCAGCTGCCGATCAGGGCCATGCCCAGGATATGCCACGCGAAACCGAAGAAGGAGAACACCTGGCCAAAGAGCCAGGTCGATACCCGGAAGGCCAGGGCGTCGAGAAACGGACCTTCCCGGGATGCGATCACTTCGGCGTCGATCCAGACCTGCTGACTCGGATCACCCTGCGCTGCCAGGATCGCGTCCAAGCCTCGGAAACCGTCCGTCATGGTGGAAGGATCCTGGACCGGTGATTCGAGCAAGCCCAGAAGAGCCAGAAGGCCGTTGAACACGCATGCCCAGCAGATCATCAGGGCGGCGATCCCCAGGCGAATGGGAATCGCCAGTCCCAGCATCGGGATGAGCAGGAGGCCGACGGACGCGTATATGAAGAGAACGTCACCGAACCAGAGGGTGAAGACATGCAGGAGACCGAAGACGCCGAGCAGTACCATTCGGCGGATTCCGAACGCTGCGAATCCAGTATTCGTCGCGAGGCGTCTCGACCGCTGCCTGGCAAGTCCGAAACCGAACAGGATCGAGAAGATCGAGATGAACTTCGCTTCCGCGAGTACCACGACCACGACCGCAGTGATGCGATCGACCAGAACTCCGGAATTGATGGCCCCGCCCGATTCGGCCGCCAGGGGCAGTCCGAAGTAGGCGGCGTTCACGATCACGATCCCCAGAAGGGCGACGCCTCGGAGAACGTCGATCGAAGTGATTCGCTCCGAAGCCGTGAGGGGGCCTGAGATCATGCTTCGTCGGATTCGAGGGTGCGGTGGACGGCCGCGATGAACCGATCAAGGTCGCTCAGATCCGAAAGGAGTTCGTCCGGTTCGTGAGCCCCGAGTTCATCCAGGTTGAAGCGTCCGGTCGCCACCGCGATCACACGGCAGCCGCTGGCTCTCGCGCAGTCGATGTCCGCGGGGGTGTCGCCGACGATCACCGCTTCCCTCGGCGCGATCGGACGGCCCAGATGCTCGGAGGCCCGTTGGATGCCGATGGGCGGAAGGCCCCGTCGAGTCGAGGCTTCGAAGCCCCAGACTCCAAAGGCGAAGTCGTCGGGATCAATCCCGGCGCCGGCGACTTTCATGCGGCCGGTCTCCGGATAGTTTCCGGTCAGAAGGGCCGCGATGAATTTCGGGTGGTCGCGAACCCAGCGGACGGCCTCGGCCGCGCCGTCGAGGCCGATGACCGGGCGTTCGTCTTCGATCATCCGGGCGAGGCGATTTCCGTAGACCTCGCGGAAGCGGGCGTGCAGCCCTTCGGTCGGCTCGATGTCGCGTTGCGCCAGGAGCTCACGCCAGATCAGAGGATCCAGACGGCCCGCGGTGTCGATGGCATCGATGTCGTGGCGGTCATCTTCATCCCGGGGGGGATGGATTTCTTCGAGCGAGCACTGCATCGCACGCAGTCCGACACCACGGCTGCGAAGAAGCGTCCCATCGATGTCGAAGAGAATCAGCATCGGATTCAGCCTACGGCGGCACAGACGGTTCGGGCCGCATCCGCGAGGTCGGTGGCGGTCTGCATGGAGGGGATTTCGCTCTTCGCGTCTTCGAGCATCTTCCTCGCCGCGTCGACGTTGGTTCCTTCGAGCCTGACCACGAGAGGCACCTCGAAGCCGACTTCCTTGGCGGCCTCGATGATCGCACCGGCGATCGTGTCGCACTTCATGATGCCGCCGAAGATGTTCACCAGAACTCCCTGGACGCGATCGTCTCCGAGGATGATCCGGAATGCCTCGGTCACGGATTCCTTGGTGGCGGAGCCGCCGACGTCGAGGAAGTTGGCCGGATCACCACCGTGGAGTTTGACGATGTCCATCGTGCTCATGGCGAGGCCCGCGCCGTTCACCAGGCAGCCGATGTTGCCATCGAGGTCGACGTACGAAAGGCCGGATGCCTCGGCTCGGACCTCGGAGGGATTCTCTTCCGCGGGATCATGCATCGCCTGCAGGTTCTTGTGTCGGAAGAGCGCGTTGTCGTCGAATCCGAACTTGGCGTCGATCGCCATCACGCGGCCGTCCGGAGCGGCATCACTCGGCGGGGTGACGATCAGGGGATTGATTTCGACCAGGTCCGCATCGGTGTCGGCGTAGAGTCCCGCCAGCTTCTGCATGATCGCGGCGGCCTGCCCGATCTGGCGTCCTGTGAATCCAAGCCGCTTCGCGACGGAGCGCGCTTCGAAGGCTTCAAGACCGTGCAACGGATGAATGGGAGTCTTGAGAATCGCATCCGGGTTTTCGTCGGCCACCGTTTCGATCTCCACGCCACCTTCGGCGCTGGCGATCAAGGTGTTCAGGCCGCGGCTGCGATCGACGGTGACCGCCAGGTAGAACTCCTTGGCGATGTCGACGCC